>NZ_JBEOXU010000017.1:0-71580 GCF_040296725.1 Streptomyces sp. NPDC002044 | reverse complement strand
GCGGGAGGGGCGCGTACCGGCCGCGGCCGGTGCGCGCCCCTCCCGGGACCGCGTCAGGGAGTGACCGGCGGCGTCGGCCCGCCGGGAGTGTCCTTGTGCGCGATCTTGCCCAGGGCGTCCTTCGCCTTGCCCGTGCCGTTCGTGATCTGCCCGCTGTACTTGCCCTTGGTCTTGGAGTCCACGGCCTTGGCCACCTTCTCCAGACCCTCGCCGATCCTGCCCTCGTGCTGCTGCGCGAGGTCGCCGACCTTGTCCTTCGCCGGAGCGAGCTTGGCCTTCAGATTGTCCAGCAGACCCATGGGGCACCTTCCGTTGGCGTGGCTACGTACGGGCGCCCTCGCCGGCCTCGCTGTCCGCGGCGACCTCGGCCGACTGCTGCTTCGGAATCTCCACGGCTTCCGCCGCCGGAGCCTGCGCTTCCGCAGCAGTCGGCGCGGCCTCGGCCTCGTCGGCCGAACCGGACTCCGGAGTCAGGGACTCTGCCGCGGCCTGTTCGGTCGCGTCCTCGTCCTTGCCGCCGAAAAACCGACGAAAAATGCCCATGTCTACTCCCATAACGCTACTCGTGCGAGTGAAGTTCCGCTGTGGCCGGACCGGCCTCCCACAGCGGCGCGCCGGGCCGGAACCACGCCAGGGCAACGACTGCGACTCCGCCCCGTCACGTAGCCCGATCGGGTACATGCCGCCGGGTTTGCGAGACTGGGGCCGTGAGGAAAGCAGCCCCCGCCCCGCGGGTCATCGCCGTCGTCGGTCCCACCGCGGCCGGAAAGTCCGATCTGGGCGTAGCCCTGGCCCGCCATTTCGGCGGTGAAGTCGTCAACGCGGACTCGATGCAGTTGTACCGGGGGATGGACATCGGCACCGCCAAGCTGACGCCGGGGGAACGCGGCGGCGTCCCGCACCGTCTCCTCGACGTCTGGGACGTCACCGAGACGGCCAGCGTCGCCGAGTACCAGCGCCTGGCCCGCGCCGAGATCGACGCCCTCCTCGCGGAGGGCCGTACGCCGGTCCTCGTCGGCGGCTCCGGGCTCTACGTCCGGGGCGCCCTCGACGCCATGGAGTTCCCCGGCACCGATCCCGAGGTCCGCGCCCGGCTGGAGGAGGAGGCGACACTCCGCGGCCCCGGCGCCCTGCACGCGCGGCTCGCCGCCGCCGACCCGGCCGCCGCGCGGGCCATCCTCCCGAGCAACGGCCGCCGGATCGTCCGGGCGCTGGAGGTCATCGAGATCACCGGCCGGCCCTTCACCGCGAACCTCCCCGGCCACGAGTCCGTCTACGACACCGTGCAGATCGGCGTCGACGTGGCCCGGCCCGAGCTCGACGAGCGGATCGCGCTACGCGTGGACCGCATGTGGGAGGACGGCCTGGTCGACGAGGTCCGCGCGCTGGAGGCCCGCGGCCTGCGCGACGGAATCACCGCCTCCAGGGCCCTCGGCTACCAGCAGGTACTGGCCGTGCTCGCCGGGGAGTGCACCGAGGAGGAGGCACGGACCGAGACCGTCCGCGCCACCAAGCGCTTCGCGCGCCGCCAGGACTCCTGGTTCCGCAGGGACCCGCGGGTCAACTGGCTCAGCGGGGCCGTTGCCGACCGCGGGGAACTCCCCGGACTCGCGCAGTCGTTGGTCGAACGAGCGGTCACAGCCTGATCACGTGATGGCATCGGGACGCCCCGGGCGCCCGTCGCGGGGCCGGGGGCGTGCCATCATCACACTCATGCCGGTGTGGTCACCGGTGCTGAACTGCGGCGTACTGAGTCCGAGTGGGGAGGGCGCGTGGCGATGGAGGCCGGCCCTCGTGACACCGGGCGGGACGACACCCTGCGGGAAGCGGACCCGACGCTCCTGCACCAGCCGGACGGGCCGGACGGCCCCGCGGGGCTGGGACTTCCCGCCGATCCGGCGCGCCTGACCCCGGACGGGCCGGACGCCCCGGACCCCGCCGGGGCCGACGCCGCCGCGGGCCCCGAGTTCGAGGTCGAACTGCGCCCGCAGCGCCGCCTGCGCCTGTGGCAGATCGCGCCCATCGTGATGCTCGCCGCCGCCGGTTCGCTGATGTTCGCCTTCCCCCTCGCCTTCGAGTTCGGCGACGGCGGAGCGGTCGTCGCCATGCTCGGCTTCCTGATCAGCTGCTGCGCCGGAGGCTGGGGGATGATGGCCGCGCGCCGCGTGGGCTACACCTGGCCCGGGCTTCCGGCCCGGGGGAGCGGCCGCCGGCCCGACTGGCGCATGGCCGCGCTGTACGCGGTGATCGCGCTGGGTGTCGTGGCCCTGGCCGTCTACCGGGTCGCCAGGCTCCGCTAGACCGGTCTCCGCCGCCGGGGCCGGGAAACGGCCCGCGGACCGCCCGGGAGGGGCTCCGTACGCGCCGGGAAGGGCTCGGTACCATGGGCTGGTGACGCACACCACCCTCTCCTTCCTCAAGGGCCACGGCACCGAGAACGACTTCGTGATCGTCCCGGACCCGGACAACGCCGTCGAGCTGCCCGCGTCGGCCGTCGCCAGGCTCTGCGACCGGCGGGCCGGGATCGGCGCCGACGGTGTGCTCCACGTGGTGCGGTCCGCCGCCCACCCCGAGGCGGCGCACCTGGCCGACGAGGCCGAGTGGTTCATGGACTACCGCAACAGCGACGGCTCCGTCGCCGCGATGTGCGGCAACGGCGTGCGCGTCTTCGCCCGGTACCTCCAGCACGCCGGCCACGTCGAACCCGGGGACCTCGCCATCGCGACCCGGGACGGGGTCAAGCGCGTCCACCTCGACAAGGAGGGCGACGTCACCGTCTCCATGGGCCGCGCCGAGTTTCCCGAGGGCGAGGTCACCGTCACGGTCGGCGCCAGGAGCTGGCCCGCGCGCAACGTCAACATGTGCAACCCGCACGCCGTGGCCTTCGTCGACAGCCTCGACGACGCCGGAACCCTCTTCGCCGCCCCCGTCTTCGCCCCGGCGTCCGCCTACCCGACGGGTGTCAACGTCGAGTTCGTCGTCGACCGCGGCCCCCGGCACGTCGCCATGCGCGTGCACGAGCGCGGCTCCGGCGAGACCCGCTCCTGCGGCACCGGCGCCTGCGCCGTCGCCGTGGCCGCCATCCGCCGCGACGGCGCCGACCCGGCCGCCACCGGCGCGCCGGTCACCTACACCGTCGACCTCCCCGGCGGCACGCTGGTCATCACCGAGCACCCCGACGGGCGGATCGACATGACCGGACCGGCCGTGATCGTGGCCGCGGGAGAGTTCGACCCGGCCTGGCTCACCGAAACGGCTTTCGGCTGAAGCTTCCCTCCAATGGGTGATCCGTTTCACGCTGAGCGAGAGGTGGACTGCGCCACGTGGTGGGGTCGGTAACATCAGGCACCGGCCCTGAGGGCTCACCGCATGCCCGCCACCGCCGGTCGAAGCCGCCGGAGGTGCCCATGAGTGCAGAGGCCACGAACCCCGAAGCACACCCCGAAGTGCGCCCTGAGCTCCGCAGACGCGGACGGACCAGGCTCGATCTGCGCCGGCTCGGGCGCGCGGCCCTGCTCGGGCCCACCTCCCGGGACCGTCTCCCGGACGCCATCGGGCACGTCGCCGAGGCGCACCGCGCCCACCATCCGGACGCCGATCTGTCCGTATTGCGGCGGGCCTACCTGCTCGCGGAGACCTCGCACCGCGGTCAAATGCGCAAGAGCGGTGAGCCGTACATCACACATCCGCTCGCCGTCACCCTGATCCTGGCCGAACTCGGCGCCGAGACCGTGACGTTGACGGCTTCGCTCCTCCACGACACCGTCGAGGACACCGACGTGACCCTCGATCAGGTCGGCGAGGAGTTCGGCGACGAGGTCCGCTTCATCGTCGACGGAGTCACCAAGGTCGAGAAGATCGACTACGGCGCCGCCGCCGAACCCGAGACCTTCCGCAAGATGCTCGTCGCCACCGGCAACGACGTCCGCGTCATGTCCATCAAACTCGCCGACCGGCTGCACAACATGCGGACCCTGGGCGTCATGCGCCCCGAAAAACAGGCCCGCATCGCCAAGGTCACCCGCGACGTGCTCATCCCCCTCGCCGAACGGCTCGGCGTCCAGGCCCTGAAGACCGAGCTGGAAGACCTCGTCTTCGCGATCCTGCACCCCGAGGAGTACGCGCGCACCCGCGCCCTCATCGCCGCCCACGCCGGCGAGCGCGACCCGCTGCCCGCCATCGCCGACTCCGTACGGGCCGTACTGCGCGACGCCGGCATCACCGCCGAGGTACAGGTCCGCCCGCGGCACTTCGTGTCCGTGCACCGGATCGCCCTCAAGCGCGGCGAACTGCGCGGCTCCGACTTCGGCCGCATCCTCGTCCAGGTCGGCGAGAACGCCGACTGCTACGCGGTGCTGGGCGAGATGCACACCTGCTTCACGCCGGTCGTCTCCGAGTTCAAGGACTTCATCGCCGCCCCGAAGTTCAACCTCTACCAGTCCCTGCACACCGCCGTCGCCACGCCCGAGGGGTACGTCGCCGAGGTCATCGTCCGAACCCGGCAGATGCACCGCGTCGCGGAGGCCGGCGTGGTCGCGCTCGGCAATCCGTACACCACCGGAACCCCGCCGGAGGCCGCCGCCGACTGCGACGAGGAGCGGGTCGACCCGACGCGGCCCGGCTGGCTCTCGCGCCTGCTCGACTGGCAGCAGTCCGCGCCCGACCCCGACACCTTCTGGAGCGTCCTGCGCGCCGAGCTCGCCCAGGACCGCGAGATCACCGTGTTCCGGGCCGACGGCGGCACCCTGGGCCTGCCCGCCGGGGCCAGCTGTATCGACGCCGCCTACGCCCAGCACGGCGAGGCGGCGCACGGCTGTATCGGCGCCCGGGTCAACGGGCGCCTCACCTCGCTCTCCTCCTCCCTCTCCGACGGGGACACCGTGCAGCTGCTCCTCGCGCACGACGCCTCCTCCGGGCCCGCCGTCGAGTGGCTCGACCACGCGCGGACCCCCGCCGCCCGGATCGCCATCAGCAGCTGGCTCCAGACCCACCCCGACCTGGCCATGGCCACCACCTCGGCCGCCCGCGCGCCGCTGTCCGTGGTCGGCGCCCGGGGCGACGGCGGCAACGCCGTCGCCGACCTGCCCGACGCCACCGTGCGCCTCGCCGGCTGCTGCACCCCGGTGCCGCCCGACGCGGTGGCCGGATTCGTGGTCCGGGGCGGGGCCGTCACCGTGCACCGCGTGCAGTGCGCCGCCGTCGCCCAGATGCGCGCGGTGGGGCGCACCTCCGTCGCCGTGCACTGGCGGGCCACCGCGGACTGCCGGGTCACCCTCCTCGCCGAATCGTTCGGCCGCCCGCACCTGCTGGCCGACCTGACGGAGGCCATCGCCCGCGAGGGCGTCGAGGTCGTCTCCGCCACCGTCGAACCCCCGGTCGAACAGCGCGTCCGCCACACGTACACCCTGCAACTGCCCGACGCGACGGGATTGACCGCGCTGATGCGGGCGATGCGGGACGTGCCGGGGGTCTACGACGTCAGCCGCGCGTAGCGCCCTCCTCCGCCGGGCCCACCCGTTCGGGTGGCCCCGTCGCGCGTCGTTCGCGGCCGTGCGGCGGGCACTGGTAAGCGGTGGTGGATGCAGCTCACCTCCCCACGCCTGCGCGCCGCCCTGCTCGCCGCGGCCTCCCTCACCCTCGTCGCCGCCGTGCTGCCCCCGCCGGCGCCGCTGGGCATCGGCGACCGGCTGTTCCCGGAGCTCGGGAACCCCGGGTACGACGTGCTCTCGTACGACCTGTCCTTCACGTACAAGGACAACCGCACCCCCCTCGACGCCGTCACCGTGATCAACGCCCGGGCCCTGGGGCCGATGGAGCGGATCAACCTGGACTTCACCCACGGGAAGGTGGCCTCCGTCGAGGTCAACGGGGAGCCGGCCCGCTTCGAGAGCGCGGGGGAGGACCTCGTACTGACCCCCGCGCGGCCGGTGGCGGGCGGCGGGCCGCTGCACATCACCGTCCGGCACACCAGCGACCCGCGCGGACGCGGCGACGGCGGCTGGGTGCCCACCGAGGACGGCCTGGCCATGGCCAACCAGGCCGACGCCGCCCACCGGGTCTTCCCCTGCAACGACCACCCCGCCGACAAGGCGTTCTTCACCTTCCGGATCACCGCCCCGGACGGGCTCACGGCCGTGGCCAACGGGGTCCCGGGGGCGCTCCCGGCCCGCCGGGCCGGCTCCGCCACGACCTGGACCTACCGGACCCTGCACCCGATGGCCACCGAGCTGGCCCAGGTGTCCGTCGGCCGCTCCGCCGTCGTCCACGGCACCGGACCGCACGGGCTGCCGCTGCGCCACGTGGTGCCCGCCGCCGACCGCGAGCGGCTGGACCCGTGGCTGAAGAAGACCGCGGGCCACGTCGCGTGGATGGAGGAGCGGGTCGGCCGCTACCCCTTCGAGAACTACGGCGTGCTGATCGCCCGGGCCACCACCGGGTTCGAGCTGGAGACGCAGACCCTCTCGCTCTTCGAGCACAGCCTGTTCTCGGGGGAGGGCTACCCCGACTGGTACGTCGAGTCCGTGATGGTCCACGAGCTGGCCCACCAGTGGTTCGGCGACAGCGTGAGCCCGCGCACCTGGTCCGACCTGTGGCTCAACGAGGGACACGCCACCTGGTACGAGGCGCTGTACGCCGACGGCCTCGGCACGTACTCCCTGGAGCGGCGCATGCGCGAGGCGTACCAGCGCTCCGACCAGTGGCGGGCGGCCGGCGGCCCCCCGGCCGCCCCGAAGGCGGCCGCCCCGGGCGAGAAGATCGGGCTGTTCCGGCCGGTGGTCTACGACGGCGCCGCGCTGATCCTGTACGCCCTGCGCCAGGAGATCGGCACCGCGGTCTTCGACCGGATCCAGCGCCGCTGGGTGGCGGAGCACCGGGACGGCGTCGCGGGCACGGCGGACTTCGTACGCCTGGTCTCCCGCGAGGCTGGCCGGGACCTCGGGCCCTTCCTGGAGCCGTGGCTGTACGGGAAGACGACCCCCGCGATGCCCGGGCACCCCGAGTGGGGCACCCCGAAAAGCGTGTGACCGCCGGGGAGCGGGCATGTCACCATCGACGGGGCCGTGCGGGGAATCCCCCGGCGGTGTGACACGTTGAACGTGACAGTGTGCCGTGAAGGCTGCCGTGACTACGTGACGGCACACACGGCACGCGTTCCACGGGCCGCGGCCGACACATACGAAACCGACGTAAGGATCCAATGACCTCCTCTTCTTCCCCTTCCCAGGACGCGCGGGACGCACAGGACGCACAGGACGTGCCGGACTCGCCGAGCTTCACCGAGAGCCTTCGGGCCGACGCCCTGATGGAAGAGGACGTCGCCTGGAGCCACCAGATCGACGGAGACCGGGACGGCGAGCAGTTCGAGCGCTCCGAGCGCGCGGCCCTGCGCCGCGTGGCCGGTCTCTCCACCGAACTCGAAGACGTCACCGAGGTCGAGTACCGCAAGCTCCGCCTCGAGCGCGTCGTGCTCGTCGGTGTCTGGACCTCCGGTACGGCGACGGACGCCGACAACTCCCTCGCGGAGCTCGCCGCCCTCGCCGACACCGCGGGCGCCGTCGTGCTCGACGGCGTGATCCAGCGCCGTGACAAGCCTGACCCGGCCACCTTCATCGGCTCCGGCAAGGCGCGCGAGCTGCGCGACATCGTGACGGAGAGCGGCGCCGACACCGTCGTCTGTGACGGCGAGCTCAGCCCCGGCCAGCTCATCGCCCTCGAAGACGTCGTCAAGGTGAAGGTGGTCGACCGGACCGCCCTCATCCTGGACATCTTCGCCCAGCACGCCAAGTCCCGGGAGGGCAAGGCGCAGGTCGCGCTCGCGCAGATGCAGTACATGCTTCCGCGCCTGCGCGGCTGGGGCGCCTCGCTGTCCCGGCAGATGGGCGGTGGCGGCGGTGGCGGCATGGCCACCCGCGGCCCCGGTGAGACCAAGATCGAGACCGACCGGCGACGGATCCGCGAGAAGATGGCGAAGATGCGCCGGGAGATCGCGGAGATGAAGACCGGCCGGGACATCAAGCGGCAGGAGCGGCGCCGCAACAAGGTGCCGTCGGTCGCCATCGCCGGGTACACCAACGCCGGAAAGTCCTCGCTGCTCAACCGCCTCACGGGCGCGGGCGTGCTGGTGGAGAACGCGCTGTTCGCCACCCTCGACCCGACCGTGCGCCGGGCCGAGACGCCCAGCGGCCGGATCTACACCCTGGCCGACACGGTCGGCTTCGTCCGGCACCTGCCGCACCACCTCGTCGAGGCGTTCCGCTCCACGATGGAAGAGGTCGGCGACGCCGACCTCATCCTGCACATCGTGGACGGCTCGCACCCGGCGCCGGAGGAGCAGCTGGCGGCGGTGCGCGAGGTGATCCGCGAGGTCGGCGCGGTGAACGTGCCCGAGATCGTCGTGATCAACAAGGCGGACGCGGCGGACCCGCTCGTCCTCCAGCGGCTGCTGCGGATCGAACGGCACTCCATCGCCGTCTCGGCCCGTACGGGCATGGGCATCGAGGAACTCCTCGCGCTCATCGACTCCGAGCTGCCGCGGCCCGAGGTGGAGGTGGAGGCCCTGGTGCCGTACACCCTCGGCTCGCTGATCGCCAAGGCGCACGCGGAGGGCGAGGTGCTCTCCGAGGAGCACACCCCGGAAGGCACCCTGCTGAAGGCGCAGGTCCACCCGGAGCTGGCGTCGGAGCTGGCGCCCTACGCGCTCGCGAAGAAGTAGCGGACGCGCCGGCCGGCGCCGCACGAGGGCGGGGCGTCGGCCGCGCCGCACGTGAGAACGGCTGAGGGCCCCCTGCGGTGCAGGGGGCCCTCAGCCGTTCTCGGTGGTTACCGGCCGGTCTCCGCCGCTCAGCGTGACGGGCGCGGAACGGCTACTTGAACTTGCCGCTCACCGCGTTGAAGATGCCCTTCGCCTCCGGGCCCAGTCGGGGTCCGGCCAGCCAGCCCGCCTTCACCGGGCCGATCGAGGTGTTCGACACCAGCGCCGGCTTGCCGTCCGCACCCGCCGCGACCCAGCCGCCGCCCGAGGAACCGCCGGTCATGTTGCAGCCGATGCGGTACATCACCGGGTCGGCCGCGTTCAGCGACAGACGGCCCGGCTTGTCCGCGCACTGGTACGCCTTCTGGCCGTCGAACGGAGCCGCCGCCGGATAGCCCGTGGCGGTGATGCCCGCGACCTTCTGCACGGCCGGGGCCCCGAACTCCACCGGGAGCGCCGAACCGACCGTCTCCTCCAGGGACTTGCCGCTGCCCGCCTCCGGAGTCACGTGCAGCACCGCGAAGTCGTACGGGGCGCCCGCGCCACCGGTCGGACCGCCGTTCGCGATCCACTGGTCGGAGGTCTGCGCCCAGTCGCTCCACCAGACGCCGTACGGGGCGACCTGCTCGCGCGGCGCGCCCTTGAGCTGCGCGGACGGCTTGCCGGCGTTGTTGTAGGACGGGACGAAGGCGATGTTGCGGTACCAGCCGCCGGCCTTGCCCGCGTGCACGCAGTGGCCCGCTGTCCAGACCATGTTGGACTTGCCGGGACGCGCCGGGTCCTTGACCACGGTAGCCGAGCAGACCATCGAGCCCTCGGGTCCGTCGAAGAAGACCTTCCCGGCCTCCGGAACGCTCTTGTGGTAGGGCGCGACCGCCGGCTTGGCGGGCACCGCGGCCGGGGCCGGGTCGGTGACGCCCTGGTCCTTGCCCGCGTCGGGGTCGACGGAGGGGCGCTGCGGCTGTTCGGCGTCACGCATCCGGTCCGGGTCCCAGAGACCCTCGATGATCGGGTTGACGTAGTCGCCCGCCTCGCGGAGCCAGTCCTCCCGCTTCCAGTTCTTCCACGCGCCCCCCTTCCACTTCTCCAGATCGAAGCCGTGCTCCTTGAGCTTCTCCTTGAGCTGGTCCGGGATCTGGATCCCGTCCGTGCCCGGCAGGGTCGCCGCCACGGTCGGCTTGGCGTCGCCGCCGGCCTCCGCGTCGCCGGGGCCGCAGGCCGAGGCGGTCAGCGCGAGAGCGGCCGCGCACAGTATCGCGGTGACCGGTCGGTTCGGTCGCATGTCTTTTCGTCCCCCTGAAGTTCTTTCGAGGCGTGGAGTACCGCACCCCACTATGCCGCTGCCGCCCATGACGACACAGCCCGGGGCCGCGGTTCCCGGTGCCCGGCCCGTGGCGGGCAAGGATCTTGGGCCCACCCGTGATCCGCCGCCGTCATCGTCGTTGGTACGTACGGGGGATGGGGGAGCAGCGTTCATGTTCGAGGCGCGATCCGGAAGAGCAATCCGTGCGGGAGGACCGAAACTCGTGGCGTTGACCGAGCCTGCGGCGGCTGCGACCGCCGCACAACTTCCCCCGCAGGTACCCGCGCAAGGCGTCCGGGCGCCGGCGCCGGACGCGCCGACCGGGGTCCCGGACGGTGGTCCGACCGGCGTCGCGGCTGGTGGGCCGACCGGTCCGGTAAGCCCGTACCGGCTCGGTGCGACCGCCGCCGGTGAGGGCATCCTGCGCCGGCAGGCGCAGCGGGAGTCCGCGGCCCGGACGTACGCGCGCTCCCTGCCCATCGTCCCGGTGCGCGCCCGCGGGCTGACCATCGAGGGCGCCGACGGGCGCCGTTACCTCGACTGCCTCTCCGGCGCGGGCACGCTGGCCCTCGGACACAACCACCCCGTGGTGCTCGAAGCCATCCGGGGGGTCCTGGACTCGGGCGCGCCGCTGCACGTGCTCGACCTGGCGACCCCGGTCAAGGACGCCTTCACCACCGAACTGTTCGCCAACCTCCCGCCGGAGCTGGCCGCCGACGCGCGCATCCAGTTCTGCGGGCCCGCGGGGACGGACGCCGTCGAGGCCGCCCTCAAACTGGTCCGCGCCGCGACCGGGCGCCAGGGGCTGCTCGCCTTCACCGGGGCCTACCACGGCATGACCGCCGGGGCCCTGGGGGCCTCGGGCGGCGCACCGGACGGTGCACAGGACGTACGGGTGACCCGTCTTCCGTACCCGCAGGACCTCCGCTGCCCGTTCGGCGTCGGCGGCCCCGAAGGGGCCGAACTCGGCGCCCGCTGGACGGAGAACCTGCTCGACGACCCCAAGGGCGGCGTGCCCGCCCCCGCCGGGATGATCGTGGAGCCCGTCCAGGGCGAGGGCGGCGTCCTCCCGGCCCCCGACGCATGGCTGCGCCGGATGCGGGAGATCACCGCGGCCCGGGGGATCCCGCTGATCGCCGACGAGGTGCAGACGGGCGTCGGCCGCACCGGCGCCTTCTGGGGCGTCGACCACGCCGGGGTCGTGCCCGACGTGATGGTCCTGTCCAAGGCCATCGGCGGCAGTCTCCCGCTGGCCGTCGTGGTCTACCGGGGCGACCTGGACGTGTGGCCGCCCGGCGCCCACGCGGGCACCTTCCGCGGCAACCAGCTGGCCATGGCCGCCGGTACGGCCACCCTCGCCTACGTACGCGAGAACCGCCTGGCCGAGCGCGCGGCGGTCCTCGGGGAGCGGATGACGTCGGCCCTGCGCGGGCTGGCCGCGGCCCAGCCCTGCGTCGGGGAGGTCCGGGGCCGCGGCCTGATGATCGGCGTCGAACTCGTCGACCCCGACACGGGGGCGGCGGCGCCCGAACTCGCCGTGGCCGTCCGCCAGGAGTGCCTGGACCGGGGGCTGATCGTCGAACTCGGCGGCCGCCACTGCGCCGTCGTCCGGTTGCTGCCCCCGCTGACCCTGACCGACGAGCAGGCCTCGGCGGTCCTCGACCGCCTGGCCGACGCCATCCCGGCCGCCGCCCGCCGGCCCCGCTGACCGCACCCGGAGGACCCGCGATGCCCGACCCCCACCAGCCCCCGACCCCGTCCCTGCTCCCGGCGGCGGCGCCCCTGTTTCCGGCCGTGCTCCCGGTGGCGGCCGTGCCCCCGGTGGCGGTCCTGCTCCCGGCGGCGCCCGCCCTGACGCAGCCCCCCGGCCGGACCGAGGTCCCCCCGCCGGTACCCCCCGGGTCGACTCCGCCGCCCGGGACGGCATGGCCGACCCCGGCGGGGCCGGTCGCGACGGCGGCCTCGGTGACCCCGGCGGCCCCGTTCGCCCCGGCGGCATCGACCGCCACTGCGGCGCCGACTGCCACTGCGGCGCCGACTGCCCCGGTGGAGACGGCCGCTTCGCAGGGGCGGTCGGCGGCGCGGTCCGCCCCTGCGGTGCCGTCGACTTCGGGGGTATCGGCCGTACCCGTGGCGGCAGCGCTACGGCAGGCGGTACGGCACCCCGCGCCCGCTCCGGCGGCCCCGGCCGAGGAGTCGGCCTTGGCCTGGACGTCGGCCCCGACCCCGCCCCCGAAGGCGGCGCCGGCCCTGCTCGTCCCGTACCCGGACAGACTCAGCGCGGCGGAGAACGGCGAGCTCAGCCAGGTCACGAGCCCTCCACAGCTGCCGCCGACCGCCCCCGGTCCGGGACTTTCCTGGGTCGCTTCGGAGTACCCGCCGCTCCAGACTCCCCCTGCCCGGCCCGGCTCGGCGACCACGGGGGAAGCCCCCACCCTGTCCACGTGGCAGCCGTCCGTCCCCGTGAACTCAGGCCCCACACCGGGCGGCGCCGCCGCCTCCCCGCCCCGGCCGGGGGGCCAGGCGCCGGATCCCTCCACCCCGTCCACCCGACAGGCGCCCGAAGGCCAGTTCGGCCATGTCGCCGCCGGTGCCGCGCCCGGGCCCCGGCCTGACCTCCCGGCACCTGATGCAGCCGCCCCGACCTCCGGACAGCTGTCCGGTGCCGTGGATCGACGAGCCGGTGACGCGACGGCGGAGCCCCAGCCCAGCTGGCAGGCAGGGCAGATTCCGGTCAGGGAAGGTCAGTTGGCCCGGCAGGCGTCCGGCCGTGCGGGGGACGATCCCGAGACCGGGCGGACGGCGCAGCCGCCCGCCACGGCCGGTCCGCCGACCCGGCAGTCGTCCGGCTCCCGGGCGTCCGGCTCCCGGGCGTCCGGCTCCCGGGCGTCCGGCTCCCGGGCGTCCGGAGCCGTGGCCCCCGGGGCCGTGGACCCCGGTCCGGGGCCCGGCGGTGCGGCGGTTGAGCCCCGGCTCACCGGGCAGGCAGGAGCGCCCCCCAGCGCGGCCGACCCGACCGCCCGGCAGACCCCCGAAGCGGCGGATCCGGCGGCCCGGCGGGCGCCCGCGCAGGCGGACGCGACGGCTCGGCCGGCCGACGGCCCCGCTGCGCCGGCCGCAGACGGTCAGGTCACCGTGCCGCGCCAGAAGGACGGCACTCCCCGACAGCGGGCCGGATGGACGGGACCCGCCGGAGCGGAGCGGGCCATGTGGGCCGACCCGCTGGACCACCCCGACCCGGCCGTCGTCGCCGATACGGCGGCCGTGGAGAACCTCCTCAGGTGCTGGGTCCGAGAAGCCGGTATCAGCCGGCCCGACGGCGTGGCCGGCACCCCCCTGCGCGTCTCCCTCCCCGCATCCGGAACGGCCCTGCTCGTAGCCGTCCGGCACTGGTCGCCGTCCGGGTGGCACCGCTTCGCCGAGGCCCGGCTCGAAGGGGCTCCCGCCGATGCCCCGGCCGTGGACGCCGTCACCCTGGCCGCGCTCATCGCCCGCGAGGGCGCCACCGGCACGGGAACCCCCGCCGGCAGGTCCGGCACGCGTACCGGCAGCGCCGACCTCGTCGGCCGGGTCGCCGACTCGGTGCGCCGTACCGCCGAGTTCATCGCCGACCGCAGGGAACGTCCCACCGCTCCCGCCCCTGTCGGAGAGGACCGCTTCCTCACCGCCGAACAGTCCCTCCTCCTCGGCCACCCCCTCCAGCCGGACCCGAAGAGCCGCGAAGGACTCTCCGAATCCGAGGTGCGCCACTACTCACCCGAACTCCACGGCTCCTTCCCCCTCCACTGGTTCGCGGTGGCCCCCTCGGCCCTCGTCACCGACTCCGCCTGGACCGAGAGCGGCCGCCCGGTCTCGGCCGCCCGGCTCCTCGGCCGGCTCGCGCCCGGAATCCCGCTTCCCGACGGCGCCACCCCCCTTCCCCTGCACCCCTGGCAGGCCCGCGAACTCCTCCGGCGCCCCGCCGTCGCCGCACTGCGCGACGCGGGACTCCTGCACGACCTGGGCCCCTACGGTGCCCCCTGGTACCCCACCTCCTCGATCCGCACGGTCCACCGCCCCGGCGCCCCGGCGATGCTCAAGCTCTCCCTCGGCCTGCGCATCACCAACTCCCGCCGCGAGAACCTCCGCAAGGAACTCCACCGCGGCGTCGAGGTGCACCGGCTCCTCCGCACCGGCCTCGCCGAGCAGTGGCAGGCGGCTCACCCCGGCTTCGACATCGTGCGGGACCCCGCCTGGGTCGCCGTCGACGCCCCGGACGGCACACCCGTACCCGGACTCGACGCCCTGTTGCGCCACAACCCCTTCCGCTCCGGCGACGACGCGGTCTGTGTCGCCGCACTCACCTCCCCCCGCCCAGGGCCGGGGCGGCCCGGCATGCGCTCCCGGCTCGCCGACATCGTGCGCGGCCTCGCCGTCAGCACCGGGCACACCACGTCCGCCGTCGCCGCCGAGTGGTTCCTGCGTTACCTCGACCACGTGGTCCTGCCGGTCCTCGCCTTCGACGCCCTCGCCGGAATCGCCCTCGAAGCGCACCAGCAGAACACCCTGGTCCTCCTCGACCCGGCCGGCTGGCCGGTCGGTGGCCGCTACCGGGACAATCAGGGCTACTACTTCCGCGAATCCCACCGCGGGGAACTGGAAGCCCGACTGCCCGGCATCGGCGGCGCCAGCGACACCTTCGTCTCCGACGCCGTCACCGACGAACGGTTCGCCTACTACCTCGGCATCAACAACGTGCTCGGGCTGATCGGCGCCTTCGGATCCCAGCAGCTCGCCGACGAACGTGTACTCCTCGCCGCCTTCCGCCGCTTCCTCGGCAAGGCCGCGGGCCTCGGCCCGCTCCCCACACGGCTGCTCGACTCACCCACCCTGCGGTGCAAGGCGAATCTGCTCACCCGCCTGGGCGGCCTCGACGAACTCGTCGGTCCCGTCGACACCCAGTCCGTCTACGTCACCATCGCCAACCCCCTTCACGATTGACGCGTCACCACCGACGCGGAGAAGAGCCTCCGATGCCCTCCACCGACACCCCCACGCATCCCGCGGCCATGGCAACCACCCACGGAACCGGCCGCATCGGCGCCCCGCGACGCCCCGCCCAGCTGCTGCCCCTGCTCGCCGAGGCGGACCTCCTCGACTCCCCGGCGGCCTGGGGCAGCGCCGCCACCCCGGCCGGAGCTTTCCGCCTCGAACCCGTACGCCCGGTCCGCGACCTGGAACTCCTCACCCACTGGATGAACGACCCCCAGGTCAACGCCTACTGGGAGCTGGCCGGCCCCGCCGACGTCACCGCCGCCCACCTGCGGCCCCAACTCGACGGGCACAGCAGCAGCATCCCCTGCCTCGGCCTCCTCGACGGCACACCGATGAGCTACTGGGAGATCTACCGGGCCGACCTCGACGCGCTCGCCCGGCACTACCCGGCGCGCCCCCACGACACGGGTATCCACCTGCTCATCGGAGACGGCACGAACCGCGGCCGGGGTCTGGGCACCACCCTGCTGCGCGCCGTCGCCGACCTCGTGCTGGACAACCGCCCCCGCTGCACGCGTGTCATCGCCGAACCGGACATCCGCAACACCCCCTCCGTAACAGCCTTCCTGAACTCCGGCTTCCGCTGCTCCGCGGAAATCGACCTGCCCGAGAAGCGGGCGGCTTTGATGATCAGGGAGCGGGCGCTGCGCAATCTCCTCTGAATGCCGCCCCGCGTCTCCCGGTGACCCTCACCGCTCGCTCACACCTCTCCCTTCGAAAACTCTGCGCGACGCAGCAAAGTTCCCGATCTTCGAGGAGTCCCGTGCCGAATCTCCCCGCAGCCCCCGACTCCGCGGAAACCTCAGTGCCGCCGTCCCCCCAGGACCCCCGCACACCCCCCGAGCTCACCCGGGCGACCTGGGACGCCGTGGCCCGGCGGCTGCTCGCCAAGATGCTCGCCGAGTTCGCCTACGAGGACATCGTCACCCCGGCCCCGGCCCCGGTCCCGGTCCCGGTCCCGGCCCCCGCCCCGGCCTCGGACCCGACTTCCGTCACGGTCCCCGCCGCCGGCACTGTCTGGACCCTGACCCTCGACGACGGCAGCACCCTCGCCTTCCGGGCCCGCCGCCGCGCGTACGGCAGCTGGCAGGTCGACCCGGACACCATCACCCTCGCCCCGGCCCCGCCCTCCGAGCAGCCCCCGACCGCCTTCGGCGACCCGTACGCCTTCCTGATCCGCGCCCGGACCCTCCTCCGCCTCGACGGGCCCACCCTCGGCCACCTCGTCCGCGAACTCAGCGCCACCCTCTGCGCCGACGCGCGGATCGCGCACACCGCCCTCGCCGCCGGAGACCTCGCCGCCCTCGACTACGCCGCCCTCGAGGGCCACCAGACCGGTCATCCCTGGCTCGTCCTCAACAAGGGCCGGATCGGCCTCTCCGCCTCCGACACCACCGCCTGGGCCCCCGAGGCGCGCACCCGGCAGCGCCTGCCCTGGCTCGCGGCCCACACCTCCCTCGCCGCCTACCGGGGCACCGCCGGACTCGAAGACCCCGCGCGCCTCTACGCGGCCGAGCTGGATCCCGCCACCCGCGCCGCTTTCGGCCAGACCCTGCGCGACCGCGGACTCGATCCCCTTCAGTACCTCTACCTCCCCCTCCACCCCTGGCAGTGGGACGAGGTCGTGCTCCCCCTCTTCGCCCCCGCCCTCGCCTCCGGGGCCCTCGTCCCGCTGCCCGCCGACCCGGACGTCCGCCTGCCCCAGCAGTCGATCCGTACCTTCCTCAACCTCACCCGCCCCGAGCGTCACAGCGTCAAGCTCCCGCTGTCCGTCTTCAACACCATGGTCTGGCGGGGCCTGCCCACCGAGCTGGCCCTCGCCGCCCCCGCCGTCACCGCCTGGATCCACTCGCTGCGCGACGCCGACCCCTTCCTCCGCGACGAGTGCCGGGTGATCCTGCTCGGAGAGGTCGCCTCCGTCACCGTCCGCCACCCGGTGTACGAGCAGCTCCCCGAGGTCCCCTACCAGTACAAGGAGCTCCTCGGAGCGATCTGGCGCCAGCCCCTGACCGGCCTCCTCGCGCCGGGCGAGCGTGCCCGCACGCTCGCCTCGCTCCTCCACACCGATCCGCGCGGCCGGTCCTTCACCGCCGAGCTCGTCGCCCGGTCCGGGCTGGCCCCGGACGTCTGGCTCCAGCGGCTCTTCGACGCCCTGCTGCCCCCGCTGCTCCACTTCCTGTACCGCTACGGCACCGTCTTCTCCCCGCACGGCGAGAACGCCATCGTGGTCTTCGACGAGCACGACGTCCCCGTCCGCCTCGCGGTCAAGGACTTCGTGGACGACGTCAACATCACCGCCGAACCGCTTCCCGAGCTGGACTCGCTCCCCGACCGGGTCCGGGCGGTCCTGCTCACCGAGCCCGCCGACTTCCTGCCCCAGTTCATCCACTCCGGGCTCTTCATCGGCGTCTTCCGCTACCTCGCGACGCTCTGCGACGACCAGCTGGGCGTTCCGGAACACGCCTTCTGGTCCCTCGCACGGGCGGAGATCCTGCGCTACCAGTCCCGGTTCCCCGAGCTCAAGGACCGCTACGAGCTCTTCGACCTGCTCGGCGAGCGCATCGGCCGCCTCTGCCTCAACCGGAACCGGCTCTACGAGGACGGCTACCGCGACCGCTCCGACCGCCCGCACGCCGTGGTTCACGGCACCGTGCCCAATCCCCTGCACCAGCCGTGAACCCACATCGGTGCAGCGGCTGTCGGTGGCGCCCCTTAGGGTTGGCAGTGCTATGACGAAGCCCTCCCTCCCCGACCTGCTGCACGCCGCCGTCTCCGCCGTCGGCGGCACGGAGCGCCCCGGCCAGGTGGCCATGGCCGAAGCCGTCGCCGCGGCGATCGACGACAGCTCGCACCGGCTCATCCAGGCCGGCACCGGCACCGGAAAGTCCCTCGGCTACCTGGTACCGGCCCTCGCCCACGGCGAGCGCGTGGTCGTGGCCACCGCCACCCTCGCCCTCCAGCGCCAGCTCGTCGAGCGCGACCTGCCCCGGACGGTGGAGGCGCTGCATCCGCAGCTGCGCCGCCGCCCGCAGTTCGCCATGCTCAAGGGCCGCTCCAACTACCTGTGCCTGCACCGTCTGCGCGAGGGGGCGCCGCAGGACGAGGAGGAGGGCCTCTTCGACCAGTTCGAGGCGGCCACCCCCACCAGCAAGCTCGGCAAGGACCTGCTGCGCCTGCGCGACTGGGCGGACGAGACGGAGACCGGCGACCGCGACGACCTGACCCCGGGCGTCTCGGACAAGGCCTGGGCGCAGATCTCCGTGTCCTCCCGCGAGTGCCTGAGCGCGACGAAGTGCGCGTACGGCGCGGAGTGCTTCGCCGAGGCCGCCCGCGAGCGGGCCAAACTGGCGGACGTGGTCGTCACCAACCACGCGCTGCTCGCCATCGACGCCATCGAGGGCGCCCCGGTGCTGCCGCAGCACGAGGTGCTGATCGTGGACGAGGCCCACGAGCTGGTCTCCCGGGTCACCGGCGTCGCCACCGGCGAGCTGACCCCGGGCCAGGTCAACCGAGCCGTGAAGCGCGCGGCCAAGCTGGTCGACGAGAAGACCGCGGACTCCCTCCAGACGGCCTCCGAGACCTTCGAACGGGTCATGGAGCTGGCGCTCCCGGGCCGCCTGGAGGAGGTCCCCGAGGACCTCGGCTACGCGCTGATGGCATTGCGTGACGCCGCCCGCAACGTGATCTCCGCGATCGGATCCACCCGCGACAAGTCCGTCCACGACGAGGACGCGGTGCGCAAGCAGGCCCTGGCCGCGGTAGAGAACGTTCACAGCGTGGCGGAACGGATCAGCAACGGTTCCGAGTACGACGTCGTCTGGTACGAGCGGCACGACCGGTTCGGCGCCTCCGTCCGCGTCGCGCCGCTCTCGGTGTCCGGTCTGCTGCGGGAGAAGCTGTTCGAGGACCGCTCGGTGGTCCTGACCTCGGCGACCCTCAAGCTCGGCGGCGATTTCAACGGGGTCGCGGCCTCGCTGGGGCTGTCCCCCGAGGGAGTCGAGGGCGAGGACGTTCCGCTGTGGAAGGGCCTGGACGTCGGTTCGCCCTTCGACTACCCGAAGCAGGGCATCCTCTACGTCGCCAAGCACCTGGCCACACCGGGCCGCGAGGGGACCCGCGGAGACATGATCGACGAGCTGGCGGAGCTGATCGAGGCGGCCGGCGGCCGTACCCTCGGACTCTTCTCCTCCATGCGCGGAGCCAAGGCGGCGGCCGAGGAGCTGCGCGGCCGGATCGACAACCCGATCCTGCTCCAAGGCGAGGAGACCCTCGGCGAGTTGATCAAGACGTTCGCGGCCGACGCGAAGACCTGCCTGTTCGGGACCCTGTCGCTCTGGCAGGGAGTGGACGTGCCCGGCCCTAGCTGCCAGCTCGTGATCATGGACCGGATCCCGTTCCCGCGCCCCGACGACCCGCTGATGAGCGCCCGGCAGAAGTCGGTCGAGGAACACGGCGGGAACGGCTTCATGGCCGTGGCCGCCACGCACGCGGCCCTGCTGATGGCCCAGGGCGCGGGCCGGCTCGTACGGGCCACGGGCGACCGGGGCGTCGTCGCGGTGCTGGACCCCCGGCTGGCGACGGCCCGGTACGGGAGCTTCCTCCGGGCGACCCTGCCGGACTTCTGGTACACCACGGACCGCAACCAGGTCCGCCGGTCCCTCGCGGCCATCGACGCGTCCGCCCAAGCGGACGGAAAGTAGCCCTCCGGACGCAAAGCAGCCCTGGGACCGGCGCAGTGAGTCCCAGGGCTGGTTGGTGGCGGCGGAATCAGATCCGGCGCAGTACGGCGACGACCTTGCCGAGGATGGTCGCTTCGTCGCCGGGAATGGGCTGGTACGCGGCATTGTGCGGCAGGAGCCACACGTGGCCGTCCTCGCGCTTGAAACGCTTGACCGTGGCTTCGCCGTCCAGCATGGCGGCGACGATGTCACCGTTCTCCGCGACCGGCTGGCGACGGACCGTGACCCAGTCGCCGTCACAGATGGCGGCCTCGATCATCGAGTCGCCGACGACCTTGAGGACGAAGAGCTCGCCGTCGCCGACCAGCTGGCGGGGGAGCGGGAAGACGTCCTCGACCGACTCCTCCGCGAGGATCGGGCCGCCGGCCGCGATCCTGCCGACCAGGGGAACGTAGGAGGCGGCGGGCTTGCCGGTGGTGTCGGTGGGCTGCGAGCTCGGCTGGTCCGAGCCGCGCACCTCATAGGCCCGGGGGCGGTGCGGGTCGCGGCGCAGGAAGCCCTTGCGCTCCAGGGCCATCAGCTGGTGGGCGACCGACGAGGTGCTGGAGAGGCCGACCGCCTGGCCGATCTCACGCATCGACGGCGGGTAGCCGCGACGCTGCACCGAGTCGCGGATGACTTCGATGACCCTCCGCTGCCGGTCCGTGAGTCCGGAGCTGTCGGCGCGGATGCCTGGAGGTCGACCTGGCAGCGAGCGTGCGGGGCGTACGGGCTCCGCCTCCGGGTTCAGGTTTGCGTCATTCATGGCATGCACCGGCTCAAGTCGGCTCTGGGAGCGGTTCTGGGCAGTGATGGTGGCACTGTCTGCGGTGGTGGTCACGTCGGCCCCTCTCGAAATGTTCTCCCTAGCTGGACAACGGTAGTTGCTTTCGAAAGGTTGCGCCAAACACACGTTCGAGTGAAAAAACGCAGATTGCCCGGCGTGGCTATATGCAGAGGTGTATGGGCTATCGGTTTGCCGAACGCGGGTTCGGCCCGGCGTCCGCCGCCTACGGTACCCTTCCGGGTCGGATCGCCACCGGCCGGGCCGGGCCCAGTGTGACATCGGCAGACCGCGTGTCCGCCCTTCGGGCGTTGCGACACGCGGAGCCGTGAAAATCCACCACAACCCCAGATCTAGTGGTTGGATGAGCGCTGCCGCCCAGAGGTTGTGGTTCCTCGGTCTTCCGTGGGTCCCGACATCGCCTATGCTGGTGGCTGCTTCACAGGCCCCCGGAAGAGCACTTCTCTGCCGTTGAGGGGCCTCGTGGAGTGATTCAGCCGTGCCGAGAAGGAGGGTGAGGGAACCATGCACTGCCCCTTCTGCAGGCACCCCGACAGCCGCGTCGTCGACAGTCGCACCACGGACGACGGCACGTCGATCCGCCGTCGCCGTCAGTGTCCCGACTGCTCCCGTCGTTTCACGACGGTGGAGACGGCCTCGCTGATGGTGATCAAGCGCAGCGGGGTGACCGAGCCCTTCAGTCGTACCAAGGTCATCTCCGGCGTGCGCAAGGCGTGCCAGGGGCGGCCGGTCACCGAGGATGCCCTCGCCAAGCTCGGCCAGCGGGTCGAGGAGGCGTTGCGCGCCACCGGGAGCGCCGAGCTGACCACCCACGACGTGGGTCTGGCCATACTCGGCCCGTTGCAGGAGCTCGACCTGGTCGCCTACCTCCGGTTCGCGTCCGTTTACAAAGCGTTCGACACGCTCGAAGACTTCGAGACCGCCATCGCGGAACTCCGCGTGCACCGGCCTCACCCCGGCGAGTGTGAGCACGGTGGGACCGCTCCGGTCCCCGTGCCCGCCTCCGCCGCCGACTGACCGGACGGTCCGCGACGGGGAGCCTTTCGCCCCGAGGTGCGGCCGGTCGGCCCGGCGAAGAAACGTAGATACAGAGACACAGCACCGTGCCGCGGAATAACGCGCGCACTTTAGGGCGTTTTTGCCCTCACATGGGAGGCCTGGCATGACAGAGACGGCGAGCAGCTCGGCACGTGGTTCCCGCGCCAAGGGGACCAAGGCTGCCAAGGGCGGCCTGCGGATCGAGCGCATCCACACCACCCCCGGCGTGCACCCGTACGACGAGGTGAGCTGGGAGCGCCGTGACGTCGTCATGACCAACTGGCGCGACGGCTCGATCAACTTCGAGCAGCGTGGCGTCGAGTTCCCCGACTTCTGGTCGGTGAACGCGGTCAACATCGTCACCAGCAAGTACTTCCGCGGCGCGGTCGGCTCCGCGCAGCGCGAGACCGGTCTGAAGCAGCTCATCGACCGGATCGTGAAGACGTACACGAAGGCCGGTGAGGACTTCGACTACTTCTCCTCGCCCGCCGACGTGGAGATCTTCGAGCACGAGCTCACCTACGCCCTCCTGCACCAGATCTTCAGCTTCAACTCGCCGGTCTGGTTCAACGTCGGCACCGCCCAGCCGCAGCAGGTCTCCGCGTGCTTCATCCTGGCCGTCGACGACTCCATGGAGTCGATCCTCGACTGGTACAAGGAAGAGGGCATGATCTTCAAGGGCGGCTCCGGCGCCGGCCTGAACCTCTCCCGCATCCGCTCCTCCAAGGAGCTCCTGTCCTCCGGCGGCAACGCCTCCGGCCCGGTCTCCTTCATGCGCGGCGCCGACGCGTCCGCAGGAACGATCAAGTCGGGCGGCGCCACCCGCCGCGCGGCCAAGATGGTCGTCCTGGACGTGGACCACCCGGACGTCGAGGACTTCATCGCCACCAAGGTGAAGGAAGAGGAGAAGATCCGCGCCCTGCGTGACGCGGGCTTCGACATGGACCTGGGCGGCGACGACATCACGTCCGTCCAGTACCAGAACGCCAACAACTCCGTCCGTGTGAACGACGAGTTCATGACGGCCGTCGAGAACGGCACCGAGTTCGGCCTGCGGGCCCGCATGACCGGCGAGATCATCGAGAAGGTCGACGCCAAGGCGCTCTTCCGTCAGCTCGCCGAGGCCGCGTGGGCCTGTGCCGACCCGGGCATCCAGTACGACGGCGTGATCAACAACTGGCACACCTGCCCCGAGTCCGGCCGCATCACCGCGTCCAACCCGTGCAGCGAGTACATGCACCTGGACAACACGTCCTGCAACCTCGCCTCCCTCAACCTGATGAAGTTCCTCAACGACGACGGCAAGGGCAACCAGTCCTTCGACGCCGAGCGCTTCGCCAAGGTCGTCGAGCTCGTCATCACCGCGATGGACATCTCCATCTGCTTCGCGGACTTCCCGACGCAGAAGATCGGCGACAACACCCGCGCCTTCCGCCAGCTGGGCATCGGCTACGCCAATCTCGGCGCCCTGCTGATGGCCACCGGCCACGCGTACGACTCGGACGGCGGCCGTACCCTCGCCGCCTCGATCACCTCGCTGATGACCGGCACCGCGTACCGGCGCTCCGCCGAGCTCGCCGCCATCGTCGGCCCGTACGACGGCTACGCCCGCAACGCCGAGTCGCACAAGCGCGTCATGAAGCAACACGCCGACGCCAACGCCGTCGCGCCGCGCACCGAGGACCTGGACAACACCATCTGGGCCGCGGCCACCGAGGCCTGGCAGGACGTCCTGCGCCTGGGCGAGAAGAACGGCTTCCGCAACGCGCAGGCGTCCGTCCTCGCGCCGACCGGCACCATCGGCCTCGCGATGTCCTGCGACACCACCGGTGTCGAGCCGGACCTGGCCCTGGTCAAGTTCAAGAAGCTCGTCGGCGGCGGCTCGATGCAGATCGTCAACGGCACCGTTCCGCAGGCCCTGCGCCGCATGGGCTACCTCGAGGAGCAGATCGAGGCGATCGTCACCCACATCGCCGAGCACGGCGTGGTCGTCGACGCCCCGCACCTGAAGCCCGAGCACTACTCGGTGTTCGACTGCGCCATGGGCGAGCGTTCCATCTCCGCGATGGGCCACGTCCGCATGATGGCCGCGATCCAGCCCTGGATCTCCGGCGCGATCTCGAAGACGGTCAACATGCCGGAGACGGCGACCGTCGAGGAGATCGAGGAGATCTACTTCGAGGCGTGGAAGCTGGGCGTCAAGGCGCTCGCGATCTACCGCGACAACTGCAAGGTCGGCCAGCCCCTCTCCGCGAAGAAGAAGGAAGCGGAGAAGACCGAGGTCACCGGGAAGGCCGAGGAGACCATCCGCGCGGCGGTCGAGAAGGTCATCGAATACCGCCCGGTCCGCAAGCGCCTCCCGAAGGGCCGCCCGGGGATCACCACCTCCTTCACGGTCGGTGGCGCCGAGGGCTACATGACGGCCAACTCCTACCCGGACGACGGTCTGGGCGAGGTGTTCCTGAAGATGTCCAAGCAGGGCTCGACCCTCGCGGGCATGATGGACGCCTTCTCGATCGCCGTCTCGGTCGGTCTGCAGTACGGCGTCCCGCTGGAGACGTACGTCTCGAAGTTCACGAACATGCGCTTCGAGCCGGCCGGCATGACGGACGACCCCGACGTGCGGATGGCGCAGTCGATCGTCGACTACATCTTCCGCCGCGTGGCGCTCGACTTCCTGCCCTTCGAGACCCGCTCGGCCCTGGGCATCCACTCCGCCGAGGAGCGTCAGCGGCACCTGGAGACCGGCTCGTACGAGGCCTACGAGGAGCAGCTGGACACCGAGGCCCTGGCCCAGTCCGCTCCGCTGGCCGCGGTGCCCTCGGCGCCGAAGCCGGTCGCGGTCGCGCCGGTCCCGGCACCGAAGACGGCGCACAGCAACGCCGAACTGGTCGAGATGCAGCTCGGAGTCTCCGCCGACGCCCCGCTCTGCTTCTCCTGCGGTACGAAGATGCAGCGCGCCGGCTCCTGCTACATCTGCGAGGGCTGCGGCTCCACCAGCGGCTGCAGCTGACACCGCACGGGACCGCGCCGGACGTACTGTCCGGCGTGGCCCGCACGGATGGCTGACCAGCAGCTTACGAAGGGGACCGGCCACGGGCCGGTCCCCTTCGCCGTGGTTCGCGGACGTCAGACCCCCCAAGCGGTGCCACCTGCATCCTCACTGTCAGTGGGGGATGCGCCGGGCCGGGCGGGTGACGAGGTCCTCGCGGAACTCCGCGATCCGGGAATGGACCTGCCGCATCAGCGACGTGTCCTCGATACGGTCCAGGTAGAGACAGCGGGCCGCCAGCGCCGGCAGTTCGAAGGCGAAGCACAGCGACATCAGCGGGTTCACGAAGAGCTCGCCGTCGCGGGTGCGCTCGGTGAACCGGACGTCGCCGAAGCCACCGCGGACGGCCGCCGCGATGGAGCCGTTCACGATGCTGGGACGGTCGGGGGTGCGCTCCTGGGCGTGCGCCACCGCGTCCAGGAAGAGGGCGCCCTCGCGGGTGGCCCGCGGTATCGAGAACGCCCCGAGGTACGCCCCCTCGCGTTCCAGCGCCGCGATGTTCTCCAGCACCAGGCCGTGGCTGACTCCGTGGTACGCGTCCACGCCGAAGCCGACCGACACGACGAGGCGTTCCGGTACCTCGTCCAGTGCCGCCAGCGCCGCGACGCTGGCCAGGTCCTCCTCGGGGGTGCCGAGCCCGGCCTCGTCGCCGCGCATCAGGATGTCCGTTCCCCCGTCGACCAGGACGACCGCGTCGATGCGGTGGAGGTCGATCAGTGCCCGGTAGGCCGCGCGCAGGGGCTGCACCCCGACCTGGGGGAAGGCGTACACCGTGGACGGGTAGCCGAGTCTGCGGAGCCACTGGGCGAGGGTGCGCTCGGGGAAGTAGGCCTGGTGGGGCGCCGTCTCGGCGGTGATGGCGGCGAGGTCGGGCGCCACCCAGTCCTCGGCGGGCAGACCGGCGAGGGAGCTGAAGGAGAGGTTCGCCAGGTGGACGTCCTTGCCCTGGTGCATGAGGGAGAGGGCGACGGGGAGTCCGGCGTAGATGTCGAACCCGCCGCCCGCGCCCGCCACCAGGATGCGTTCGGCACGGTCGAGACGGGCGAAGAGCGGGTTGGCGTGCAGGGCGGTCATGCCGATCATTGTGGGGGCGGCGTGGAGATCACGCCCCGGAATTTCCGTGCTGGTCGGAGTGGGGGAGCCATGTGGAGCGGTGACGAGCTGGACCTGGACGCGTACCTGGCGCGGATCGGGTACGAGGGCGGGCCGGCGGGCGGGGAACTCCGGGCGGACCTCGCGACGTTGTACGCAGTGCACCGGGCCCACACCGCCACCATCACCTTCGAGAACCTGGACGTCGCGCTCGGCCGCCCCGTCGGGCTGGACGTCAAGGCGCTCGAGGCCAAGCTCGTGCACGCCCGCCGCGGCGGCTACTGCTACGAGCAGAACTCGCTGCTGGCCGCCGCCCTCGAGCGGATCGGCTTCGAGGTGTCCGGGCGTGGTGCCCGCAACCGCACCCGCGGTGACTCCCTGCTCGCGGTGACGCACGCCGTCCTCGTCGTCACCGTCGACGGGGAACCGTGGCTGTGCGACGCGGGGTTCGGCTACCTGACTCCCACCGAGCCCGTTCCGCTGGCGAGGACCGGGGCCGTGGTGGCCCAGGGGGAGTGGAGCTTTCGCGTGCGCGAGGAGGCGGGAGGCGTCCTCGTCCTGTGTTCGCCGCGCGCGGGGGCCTGGCGTGACCTGTACGCGTTCTCCCCGCAGCCCTACCACCCGGTCGACTACGTCGTGCTGAGCCACTACAGCTCCTCACACCCCGCGTCCTCCTTCGTCGGGCGGGTCGTCGTCCAGCGGCCGGGCGAGCACGTCCGGCAGGCACTGGTCGGGCGCCGGCTCACCTCCCTCCACCCCGACGGGCGGACCGGGGAGCGGCTCGTCGGCCCGGACGAGCTCGCCGTCCTGCTCGACCGGGAGTTCGGTCTTCGGCTACCCGAACGGGAGACCGCGGAACTGGTGGCGATCCACGGCGCCGGGGACTGACCCGGGCCGCATCGGGACCGTACGATGGCGCCGTGCTGGTCAAGTGGATTCGCTGCACGGTGACGGACCGACGCGGGTTCGAGCGCGGGCAGCGCAAATGGGCGGGGCTGCCGGGAGAACCGGGTTTCCGGGGACAGGGCGGCGGCTGGAGCCGGGGCCGGCAGGGGGTCGCGCACGTCTTCACGTTCTGGGAGAGCCGTTCCTTCTACGACTCCTTCATGGCGCGGGCGCACGACCGGCTGGCGGCGGCCCAGAACGGCACCTACACCGACCTGCGGGCGACGCTCTTCGACCACCGCTTCGACGTGAAGACCGGCTTCGAGCCGCGGTTCACCGACGCCGACGTCGTCCGGGTCGCCCACACCCGGGTCCGGGAGGGCCGGGTCGACCACTTCGCGCTCATGCAGGAGAAGGTGTGGAATCCGGCCATGGCGGGCTCGCCGGGCATGGTCCGGGGCCTGTTCGGCGAGGCACCGGGCCGCGAGTTCCTCGTGCTGTCGATGTGGCACGCGGCCGGCGAACACGGCAAGTACCGGCAGGAGCGGGTCGAGAGGCTCTCTCTGCGCGCCCAGATCCAGGCCGACGTGGAGGCCCTGACCGGGGACGTCGTCGACCTCGAACCCTCCTGGACGGTATGACCGTAGGACAATCGCCGTCCTGATCGGCGTGCCCGACGGGTCGGCCCGCCGGTGGCCGAATAGGGTCGTGGGATGGTTCGACCACGGCGCATCGTCCTTGTCCGGCACGGGGAATCGGAAGGGAACGCCGACGACTCGGTGTACGAGAGGGAGCCCGATCACTCCCTGCGACTGACCCGGAACGGACGGGAGCAGGCGGCGGAGGCGGGCGAACGCCTGCGGGAGCTGTTCGGCGACGAGACGATCAGCGCGTACGTCTCCCCGTACCGCCGGACCCTGCAGACCTTCCGGGAACTGGGGCTGGACCCGGCGCGCGTGCGGATGCGCGAGGAGCCGAGGCTGCGCGAGCAGGACTGGGGCAACTGGCAGGACCGGGACGACGTACGGCTGCAGAAGGCGTACCGGGACGCGTACGGACACTTCTTCTACCGTTTCGCACAGGGCGAGTCGGGGGCCGACGTCTACGACCGGGTCGGCTCCTTCCTGGAGAGCCTCTACCGCAGCTTCGAGGCGCCGGACCACCCGCAGAACGTACTGCTGGTGACGCACGGGCTGACGATGCGGCTGTTCTGCATGCGCTGGTTCCACTGGTCGGTGGCCGAGTTCGAGGCCCTGTCCAACCCGGGGAACGGCGAATTCAGGATGCTCCTGCCCGGTCCGGACGGCCGGTACCGGATGGACCGCCCGTTTGAGCGCTGGACCACACCCGAGCCTTATGACCTCGACGGCTAGAGTGACGCGCGATGACCTCTGACTCCTCTTCCGAAAGGCGCTACGCACGCGCCGTGGCCAGCCTCCGAGGGCTGGCCCTGGGTGACGCCCTGGGCTCCCAGTACTTCGTCCCCGTGAACTATCCGCTGCTCAAGCGGCGCGAACTGCCGGCCGACGAGACCTGGCAGTGGACCGACGACACCGAGATGGCCTGCTCGGTGGTGGCGGTGCTGGCCGGGCACGGCCGCATCGACCAGGACGCCCTGGCCTCCTCCTTCGCCCGCCACCACGACTTCGACCGCGGGTACGGACCCGCCGTCAACCGCATGCTGCGACTGGTCCGGGAGGGCCAGGACTGGCGCACGCTGGCCGCCGAGCTGTTCAACGGGCAAGGCTCGTGGGGCAACGGCGCCGCCATGCGGATCGCTCCGCTCGGTGCCTGGTACGCCGACGACCCGGAGCAGGCCACGCATCAGGCGGAGATCTCCGCCTACACCACCCACCAGCACCGCGAGGCCGTCTGCGGGGCCATGGCCGTGGCCGCGGCGGCGGCGCTCGCGGCGGCCCCGGGAGGCCCGCCGAGCCCCGCCGACCTGCTGGACGGGGTGATCGCGCTGGTGCCGCGCAGTGCCGTCGGCGCCGGGGTGCGGCGGGCGCGGGACATGCTGGACTACGGCGACGCGACCACGGTCGCCGCGGTACTGGGCTGCGGGCGGCGTACGAGCGCGCACGACACCGTGCCGTTCGCCCTGTGGTCGGCGGCCCGGGCCCTCGACGACTACGAGCGGGCGTTCTGGACCACCGCCCAGGTCGGCGGGGACGTCGACACGACCTGCGCGATCGTCGGCGGGGTCCTGGGCGCGCGGGGGGAGGCGGTGCTTCCGGCGGCGTGGCTCGCGCGCACCGAGGCATTGCCCGCCTGGCTGCCGGAGTCGGCGGGGCGCTGAGGGATACCGGTCCGGCCGGATCCAGCCGGTCCGGCCGGTCGTTTCCGGGGCTGAATCAAGCCGTTCTCATTGTCACGGTCCTGCCACAGGGCCCTGCTGGATCTGGCTGGAATCGCACGTCACGGGCCTACTCTGTCCGCTTCGCCGTACCCGTGGGAAACATCCGGGGCGGCCGGCAGGGGAGGGGAACCCGATGTCAGACCAGAGCGACGGGGCGGACAGGACCGGGGCGGCCGCGGCGGCCGCGGCGCAGGCGGCCGACGCGGCCGGGCCAGGTGCGGCGGGAGGTCCCGCGGCGGCTTCCGCCCCGGGGACCGCGACCGCCGGAGCGGCCCGGGCCGTTCCGCCCCGGCCGACCCCGGGCGACGCCGCCGCCTGGCACGCCTGGCAGGAGCACCTCTTCCAGCAGCGGGCCGCCGCCGCGCGGGCCAAGGCCGCCGCTCCCGCCGACTGGACCGTACGGGTGAGGCCCGCCGAGGCCGCCCCCGTTGGTACCGCCACCCTCGCCGCGGCCCTGGTCGCGGGCCTCGGCTCGGCCCTGCTGCTGGGGGACGGCCTCGGGCCCGGCCTGCTGCTCGCGGTGGTGCCCGCCGCCCTCGCCGCGTACGCCGCCGCCCGCACGGCCCGGCGTACCGCCCGCCCCTGGAGCGTGGCCTGGGCGGTCGGCTGCCTCGGACTCCTCGCGATACCCGCCCTGCGCGACTCCGCGTGGCCGTCCACGCTCGCGATCCTCGCCGCCGTACTGCTCGGGGCGCTGGCCCTGCACGGCAGCCGTACCTGGCCCGGCATCGTGCTCAGCCCGATCGGTTTCCTCGAGGCCGCCGTGTCCGGCGTCGGCTGGGCCTGGGCCGGGCTGCGCTCCCGCAGCGGAGGCAGCCGGGACCGCTGGCTGCCGGTGGCCAAGGCGACCGCCGTGGCCGCGGCCCTGCTGCTCGTCTTCGGCGCCCTGTTCGCCTCCGCCGACGCCGCCTTCGCCGATCTGCTGGGCGGCCTGACGCCTGACGTGTCCGTCGGCGACGGGCCCGTACGCGTCGTGCTCTTCCTCGCCGGAACCGTCCTCGCGCTCGCCGCGGCCCGGATCGCCGCGGCGCCGCTGCGCTGGGACCGGATCGAGACGGCTCCCGGCAAGCCGCGGTCCCGGGTCGAATGGGCCCTTCCGCTCGTCGTGCTCAACCTGCTCTTCGCGGGCTTCAACGCGGTACAGCTGGCCGTCCTGTTCGGCGGGTACGACAAGGTCCTGCACAGCACCGGCCTGTCGTACGCCGAATACGCCCGCCAGGGCTTCTGGCAGCTGCTGTGGGCCACGCTTCTGACCCTTGCGGTGATCGCGCTCGCCCTGCGCTGGGCCCCACGCGACGGCGTCGGCGACCGGCGTTTCGTCCGCGTCGTGCTCGGCTCGCTCTGCGTCCTGACCCTGGTCGTGGTCGCCGCCGCGCTGCGTCGGATGGACCTCTACGTGGACGCGTACGGGCTGACCCGGCTGCGGGTGTCGGTGGCGGCCATGGAGCTGTGGCTCGGGCTGGTGATCGTACTGATCATGGCCGCCGGGGTGTTCGGCACGCGCCGGCTGCCGCGCGCCGTCGCGGGGAGCGCCGCGGCCGCCGTCCTCGCCTTCGGACTGCTGTCCCCGGACGGCATGGTCGCCGAGCGGAACGCGGCACGCTTCCAGCAGGACGGCAAGATCGACCTGGCCTACTTCCAGTCCCTGTCGGCGGACGCGGTACCCGCCCTCGACGGCCTGCCGGAGCCCCAGCGGTCCTGCGCGCTGCGCGGGATCGCCGCCGGGCTGGCCAGGTCCGCGGACGCCCCCTGGTACGCGACCAGCCTGGGCGAGTACCGGGCGCGCCAGATCCTGCGCGAGCGTCCGGTCACCGCGTCGTACGAGGTCTGTTCGCGCCTCGGGGCCTTCGGCAGCCGCGTCGCGTACTGACGCCCTTACGTCCGTGGGGGCGGGGATGTCAGGCACCGGCTGACGTACGTCCTGGCACCGCGAGAGGTGCTTCACGAATGCGACCCAGCCGTGCCGAACGCCTTGACCGGGTCTCCCGGTCCGGGCCCGTACCGCCCCGGGCGGAGGTGGGTCGGGGCAGTCATCGAGCCCGTAATCACAGGGGATGACGCGAGACCGGACACGCCGCCTCCGCTCGTCGTGGACGTGGTTCCGGCGGCGTTGATCCGCTGAGAGGGGTGTGCGGGAGCGAAGGGCGGGAGGCGGATCCCGAAGGGACGGCCGGCCGTCGGCCCCGTGGGGCCGGGGCCTGCGCGGGGCCGGGGTGTGCAGGCGGCCCGGGGCGGCGTAACCTTGCTGGCGCCATGCCGTACGAAGCACCCACCCACACCGTCGAACGCTCCCTCCGTGCAACCACCGGCGCCAAGGTCATCGCCGGGGTCGACGAAGTCGGACGAGGGGCCTGGGCCGGTCCCGTCACCGTGTGTGCGGCGGTCACCGGTCTGCGCCGGCCGCCCGCCGGACTCACCGACTCCAAACTGCTCACCCCCAAACGACGCGAGGCGCTGCTCGACGTCCTGGAGGGCTGGGTCACCGCGCACGCCCTCGGCCATGCCTCCCCGGAGGAGATCGACGAGCTGGGCATGACCGCCGCCCTGCGGCTCGCCGCGGAGCGGGCGCTGGGGGCCCTGCCCGTGCGGCCCGACGCGGTGATCCTCGACGGCAAGCACGACTACCTCGGCCCGCCCTGGCGGGTCCGGACGGTGATCAAGGGCGACCAGTCCTGCGTCGCCGTCGCCGCCGCCTCGGTCATCGCCAAGGTCCGGCGCGACCGCATGATGGCCGAGATCGGCCAACAGGACGCCGGAATCGAGGGTTTCGCCTTTGCCGCCAACGCCGGGTATCCCTCGCCGGTGCACCGGGCGGCGCTGGAGGAGCAGGGTCCGACCCCCTACCACCGGCTCTCGTGGTCGTACCTCGACGCGCTGCCCCGGTGGCGCCACCTCAAGAAGGTGCGCCGCAGCGAGGAAGCGGTGGAACTGGAAAACGGAGGCCAGCTCGGCTTCGATTTCTGATCGCACCCATGTGCCACCGACCGGTACGTTTCGTACCGGTGTTTGATAGACATCAACTCCCGCCTCTCACCCCCGCCATCGAGGAGCCTCAGATTCACGAGAGTGCCCAGGGTCCCCGCGTCACGCCGGCCGCGAGCCGCACCGCGCAGACCCCCCGTCCCGTACCTGGTCCGCGTCCCGCCGCCGTACCGCGGCCCGGACGCCCCGGTCCCGTCCGGCCCGCACCGCCCGCGCAGCGTGCGCCGCAGGCCACCCCCGGACCCGTTTCCGCAGCCGCCCCCGCCCCGGCCTCCCCCGCGCCGTCCGTCTCGGCGGCGGTGCCGCAGGTCCAGCTGATCCCGGCCTCGGCCGAGGGCGCGCTGGACGCGGCCGAAGAGGCCGTCGACCTGCTGCTCGACACCGGGCGCGCGCCCGGCGACATCCTGGTGCTCACCACCGGCGACCCGCACCCGTGGGCCGCCCACGAGCTGTCCTTCGGCGAGGCCGCGTACTGGGCCCTCCACGCCGCGGGGGACGACGTGTTCTACGCGGACGCGGCGCAGGTCCGGCGAGCCGGCGGCCGGCCGGTCGTGGTCGTCGCCGCCAACGGCGGACCGGCCGACGCGCTCGCGGCCGTACTGCCGCTCGCGCGGGCCGGTGCCGGCGCGCTGCTGATCGTGTGCGGCGAGACGGAGCTGGTCAACTCGGTTCTGGGTGCGGGCGTCTGACGCACCGCAGCCGGATCGGGCACGGGCGGCGGGCGGGGCGGGCCACGGAGCCCGCCCCGCTGAAGCCCGGGGCCTGATCCGTCGTGCGCCCGGTTCCGCCGTGCCCGGTTCCGGACGCGTACGCCCGTCCGCGTACGCACCCGCGTACCGGGCCGGGCGGTGGTGGCGGGGGTCAGCGCGCGGCGGTCCGGCGCAGCACGTCGCTCGCGCCGCCCCCGGTGTGCAGGGCGAGCGGGGCGAACTCGGCCCTCGTGTCGCCGAGCCGCTCAGGCTTCGAGTCGGAGCTCGGCCGCCGTCCGCCCCGGCCCTCGCCGAGCACCTGCCAGCCGCCGCGCGTCAGGGTGATGTAGGCGCCACAGCGCAGCCCGTGCAGGGTGCAGGCGTCCCGCAGCCCCCACATCCAGGCGCCGTCCTCCTCGGTCCAGCGCTCGTCACCCTCGCGGCAGTAGAGCAGTACCGCGGTCCGGACCGGCGTCCGGCGCCGCAGGTCGTGCGGGAGGACCCGGCGCAACCGTGACAGCAGTGCGTTGCGGTACTCCCAGCCGTCGGCGGAGGGCGACCGCTGTACGAACGAGGCGCTCGCGACGAGCCGCTCCTCCGGGCCGAGGACGGCGATCACCGCGGTCGACGGCACGGGGCCGTGCCGGGAGTGGAGCCCGCTGACGATCTCCCGCGGATTGCGCAGCAGCGGAATGCCCGCCGCCGTCCACTCCGCGGGTTCCAGTCGCCGGCCGTGCCGGCTGGCGCCGCCGCTGAGCATGGCCAGGGACGTGGTCGAGGGCTGGGCGAATCCGAAGGTCACGGTCCTCCCTTCGGGTACACGCCCGCGAGCGGGCACGGCTGGAGTGTGGGCGCGCCGCGGCCGGGCCCGGGAGGGTGCCGGGAAACCGAGCGGGAACACTCCAATTCTCGCGTGGGCCCCGAGCATGCGGCAACGAGCAATTGCCGCCGCCGACCGGAATTCGCCGGTATGCCGTTCATATCCTTGCCCCACCGCGCCGAAGATGACGCATTCGGGCCCGGCGGGAGCGCCCGTACCAGCGGGAACCCCCGCGCCCCCGCCCGGGCGCTGGGGGGCCGGAGGGGCGCTCGTGAGCCCCGGGTCACGCTGGGTGAGTTGCGCGATTTTCCGTGCCATCGGGTTGCATGGGGGGCATGGACAACCTGGAGCTCCGTACTGAAGCCGACGCCATCCTCGCTGAGCTCGTCGGTGACCCCGGGGGCTCGGCGCGGCTGCGGGAGGACCAGTGGCAGGCGGTGGCGGCCCTGGTGGAGGACCGCCGACGGGCGCTCGTGGTGCAGCGCACCGGCTGGGGCAAGTCGGCGGTGTACTTCGTCGCCACCGCGCTGCTGCGCCGGCGCGGCTCCGGCCCGACGGTGATCATCTCGCCGCTGCTGGCACTGATGCGCAACCAGGTCGATTCGGCGGCCCGGGCGGGAATCCAGGCCCGCACCATCAACTCCGCCAACCCGGAGGAGTGGGAAACGATCTACGGGGAGGTCGAGCGCGGCGAGACGGACGTCCTCCTCGTCAGTCCGGAACGCCTCAATTCCGTCGACTTCCGTGAGCAGGTGCTGCCCAAGCTCGCGGCCACGACCGGCCTGCTGGTGGTCGACGAGGCGCACTGCATCTCCGACTGGGGCCACGACTTCCGCCCCGACTACCGCCGGCTGCGGGCGATGCTGGCCGAGCTCGCCCCGGGCGTGCCGGTGCTGGCCACGACCGCCACGGCCAACGCGCGCGTCACCGCGGACGTCGCCGAGCAACTGGGCACCGGCGCCGGCGAGGCCCTCGTCCTGCGCGGCCCCCTGGAGCGCGAGAGCCTGCGGCTCGGGGTGGTCCGGCTGCCGGACGCCGCGCACCGCCTGGCCTGGCTGGCCGAGCACCTCGACGAGCTGCAGGGCTCCGGGATCATCTACACGCTGACCGTCGCCGCCGCCGAGGAGGCCACCGCCTTCCTGCGGCAGCGCGGCTTCAACGTGGCCTCCTACACGGGGCGCACCGAGAACGCCGACCGGCTGCAGGCCGAGACCGACCTCCAGGAGAACCGGGTCAAGGCGCTGGTCGCCACGTCCGCGCTCGGCATGGGCTTCGACAAGCCCGACCTGGGCTTCGTGATCCACCTCGGCTCGCCGTCCTCACCGATCGCCTACTACCAGCAGGTCGGCCGCGCCGGCCGCGGCGTCGAGCACGCCGACGTGCTGCTGCTGCCGGGCAAGGAGGACGAGGCCATCTGGCGCTACTTCGCCGATACCGCCTTCCCGCCCGAGGCCCAGGTCCGCCAGACCCTGTCGGCCCTCGCCGACGCGGGCCGGCCGCTGTCCGTACCGGCGCTGGAAGCGGCCGTGGAACTGCGGCGCACCCGCCTGGAGACCATGCTGAAGGTCCTGGACGTGGACGGGGCCGTCAAGCGCGTGAAGGGCGGCTGGGCTTCCACCGGGTCTCCGTGGACCTACGACTCCGAGCGGTACGCCTGGGTCGCCCGCCAGCGGGCCGCCGAGCAGCAGGCCATGCGCGACTACGTTGCTACGACCGGATGCCGGATGGAGTTCCTGCGCCGCCAGCTGGACGACGAGGGAGCCACCGCGTGCGGCCGCTGTGACAACTGCGCGGGGGTCTGGGCCGATTCCTCGGTCTCGTCCGAGACACTGACGGGGGCGGCGAAGGAACTGGACCGTCCGGGAACGGAGATCGAGCCGCGCCGCATGTGGCCGACGGGCATGTCCGCGCTGGGCATCGAGCTCAAGGGGCGCATCCCGGCCAAGGAGCAGTGCTCGACCGGGCGCGCGCTCGGCCGGCTCTCGGACATCGGCTGGGGCAACCGGCTGCGCCCGCTCCTCGCGGAGAACGCCCCCGACGGGCCGGTGCCCGACGACGTCCTGCACGCGGCGGTGGCGGTCATCGCCGACTGGGCGCGGTCCCCGGGCGGCTGGGCGCCGAACGTCCCGGACGCCTCCGCCCGGCCGGTGGGCATCGTCGCCGTACCGTCCCTGACCCGCCCGCAGCTGGTCGGTTCCCTCGCCCAGGGCATCGCGACCGTCGGACGGCTCCCGTTCCTGGGCACCCTGACGTACACCGGGCCGGACGGCACGCACGTGGCGCGCCGCAGCAACTCCGCCCAGCGCCTCAGGGCGCTGTCCGGGGCCTTCGCCGTCTCCGAGGAGCTGGCCGCGGCCCTGGCCGCGTCGCCCGGTCCCGTCCTGCTCGTGGACGACTACACCGACTCGGGGTGGACCCTCGCCGTGGCCGCCCGCCTGCTGCGCCGGGCGGGCAGCGCACAGGTCCTCCCGCTGGTCCTCGCCGCCGCGGGCTGAGCGGCGCCCTCTCCCGGGGTGGGCTCCGGGGGTGGAGGGCCCCGGGCGTCAGTCCCGGTCTCGGCGCGGCCTCGGCGCGGCCTCAGCCCCGGCGTCGGGGCGGCGCCGGCGGAGGCACGCGGGCCGTGCATGTCCCCCTTTCGCGCAGCTCGTGGTCCGGCATGGTTCTGAAGGCGCTGTTCCGATGTAACCCGATGCGTCCGGCAGGGCGCCAGCGACGGCCTCGACCTGTGGATGTTGAAGAGGAAACAGTTATCCACAGGGGTTTTCGGATCGGGTCACACACGGGACCTTCGGGACATGACGAACAATCACGAATCACGCGTCCCGTCCGATCACCACTCCTCTGCCCCGGCCGACTCCGGCACCGACCCCCGGATCACCCTGCGCAGCCCGGCCGAACTGGCCGACGCCCTGCCCTACATGCTGGGTTTCCACCCGACCGACTCTCTCGTGATGGTCGCCGTCCACGGCGAGGGCGGCCGCTTCGGCGGCCGGCTCCGTGTCGGCATTCCCACCGCTCCCGCGGAGTGGGAGGAGACCGCCCGGCAGGCCGCCGACTGCCTGATCCGCGGCAGCGAGCGGCGCGGCGGCAAGCCCGACGGCGTCGTCGTCTTCCTCTGCCAGGAGCCGCGCGACGACGAGAGCGGCCAGCGGGTCATGACCCGGCTGCGACCGCTCGCCCAGCGCGTCCGCCTGGCCTGCGGAGCGCTGGACGTGCCGGTCCTGGAGGCCCTGTGTCTCTCCTCCGGGCGCCTCTGGTCCTACGTCTGTCCGGACGCCCGCTGCTGCCCCGTCGAGGGCAGCAGGCTCGCAGCGGTCGGCACCTCGGTGATGGCGGCCGCGGCCACCTTCGCCGGACTTCAGGTCAGGGGCTCTCTCGGTGAGATCGAAAGCCGGCTGGCGCCACTGCGCGGAGCTGTGGCGCAGGAGATGGAAGGAGCCCTGGACCGGGCGGCCGCAGCCCTGGTGCCGAAGATCCTCGACAGGGCGACCCGGGAGGAAGCGGGCGCCGAAACCCTCGCCCTGGCCAGGGCCGTCATCCGGCGCATCACCCTCACCCCGCCGGTCGAAGGGACCCGCGGCGCCGACGACCGGGACGACGCGCTGCTGGGCCACGACGAGGCGGCCGCGCTGATCCTCGGCCTCCAGGACCGCGAGATCCGGGACGTCGCGGCGGAGTGGATGGAGGACGAGGAGGCCGCCCCCGCCCTGCGGCTGTGGCGGGCGCTGGCCCGGCGCTGCGTCGGGGCCTACGGCGAGCACGCGGCCGCCCCGCTCACCCTCGCCGGCTGGGTCTCCTGGTCCACCGGGGACGAGCCGACCGCCCGGATCGCCCTGGGCATGGCACTGCGGGCGGACGCCGAGTACCGCTTCGCCCGACTGCTCCACCACGCTTGCAATGAAGGCATCGACCCGGAGGGCCTGAGGCAGTGCCTACGGGAGGAACGCCGCCGCCGTGAGCCACGGCGCGGTCGCCCGGCGGCCGGTACCCGTCCCCCGGGCCGCCGCGACCGCGCCACCGCCCGCCGCGCGTCCCGCCGTAACGCCGGGGCCGGGCAGTGAGCCCGCGACCCGGCCGACGGGACAGCCCCGAGTGCCGCCTGCGCGGGGTCCTCCGCGCGCCCCTGCGACGTCGCTCCCGACCCCGGCACGCGAGGCCGTCGCCCGGGCCCGTGACCCGCGCGGGGGTGGGGGCGTTCAGCTGGGGGGTGGTGGGGGCCCGGCCACGCCGCCGCCCAGCTGAACCGACCGGAGCGCAGACAAGGCGACACATGTCCCACCCCGCACCTCCCCGCCCGCCCGGTGTGCCCGCCGCCGGCAGGTCCGAGCTGCCGCCCGTGCACGACGCCGTCATCTGTGTCGCCGCGCCCTGCCTGGTCATCTCGCCCGAAAACGGCCAGCTGACCGGGCGGGGGATCGAGGGGATCTACCGCTCCGGCCGCCGGCTGCTGTCCCGCTGCGTCCTGCGCGTCGGAGGCCGGGAGCCCGTCGCCCTCCAGGGCCGCAGCCTCGGTGCCGACCGGGCCTCCTTCACCGCGACGGTGCGCACCGGGTCCGAACCCGGTCCCGATCCCGACATCGGCGTGGAACGGGTGCGCCACGCGGACGGCACCGAGCGGATCACGCTGCGCAGCTACACGGCCCGCCCGGTACGGATCCCCGTGGAGGTGCTGCTCGCCACCGACCTGGCCGACCTGGCCGCGGTGGCCGCCGGCCGGGCGGGGCCCGAGCTTCCCGCCGCGGTGCACGCCGCGGGCCTGCGCTGGAGCACCGGCGAGACCCAGGCCGTCACCGCCGCCGCACCGGCTCCGGACGACGCGCTCGCCTCGACGGGACTGCTGCGCTGGCAACTCGAACTGGGCCCGGGCGAGTCCCGCACCATCGAGCTGCGGACCACTCAGGAAGGGGTGCCGCGCGCGCGTGCCGGGCGGGTGGCGAACCCGCTGTCCGACGCCCGGGCCGAGGGGGACGATCCCAGGGCCGAGGCATGGTTCCGCACCAGCGTCGAGGATCTCGGCGCGCTGCTGCTGCGGGACCCCGAGGCGCCGGGCGACGCCTTCGCGGCGGCAGGCGTTCCGTGGCGGCTGGGGCTGGCGCCGGCGGAGTCGCTGTGGGCCGCGAGGATGGCGCTGCCGCTCGGCAGCGGACTCGCCGCCGCCACCCTGCGCGTCCTGGCCCGTGCCCAGGCCGGCGGGTCCGGGCCCGACGCCGGGAAGATCCCGGGGCCGCTGCGCGGGGCCGGCCCCCAGCTCCCGCCGGGATGCACCGGCACGGAGGCGACGCTGGCCTTCCCCGCGGTGCTCGCCGAGGCCCGGCTGTGGGGGATGCCCGAGGAGGAGGTCGGCCGGCTGCTCCCCACGGCGGAGCGGTGCCTCGGCTGGCTGCGCGGAGCGCTCGGGAAGGACGGCTTCCTGGCCGACCCCGACCCGGGACCGCGGCGCTGCGAGACGCAGGCCCACGCCCACCGGGCCGCCCTGCTCGGAGCCGATCTCCTCGCCGGGTGCGGGCGGCCCGGCGCCGAGGAGTGGCGGGAGTGGGCAGCCGAACTGCGGGAGAGGTTCCGCCTCCGCTTCTGGATCGACGGCCCTGACGGCGGCCGGCCCGCGGCGGCCCTCCACCCCGACGGCCGGCAACTGCCCCGGCTGACCGGGGCCGCCGCCCACCTGCTCGACACCGGACTGCTCGGCGGCGGCCGGTTCGCCCCCGGGCTCCTGGACCGGACCCGCACCGAACAGCTGGCCCGGCTGCTCGGAGCTCCCGGCATGGACTCCGGCTGGGGGCTGCGGAGCATGGCGGTCAGGGAGCCGGGACACAACCCGTTCGGCCACCGCTCGGGTGCCGTACGGGTCCACGAAAGCGCCGTCGCGGTGGCGGGGCTTGCCCAGGCCGGCTTCGAAAGTGAGGCCGCGGGCCTGCTCCGGGGCCTGCTCGACGCGGCGGAGAGCTTCGGGTACCGGCTGCCGGAGATGTTCGCGGCTGTGCAGAGAACCCTCGGCAGTGCCCCGCTCCCGCATCCGGCCGCCTGCCGCCCGGCAGCGGTGGCGGCCGCGGCCGGGATCCACGTACTGACCGCCCTGGCGGGCATCCGCCCCGACGCCCCCGCGGCGACGGTCGCCCTCGCTCCGCTGCCCGGCGCCCCCCTCGGGGCCCTGCGGCTCTCCGGCCTCCGGGTGGCGGGGGCCCCCTTCGCCGTCCGGGTCAGCCGGCTCGGACTCGGCATGGTGGAGGAGGCGGCCGATGCGCTCCAACTGGGCGGGTAGCAGCCGTCGTTCGGAACTCCTCCGCACCGCGGTGGTGCGTGGCGCGCAGGTTCGACGCGGTACCGGGACCGCCGGATCGCGTCGAGACCGCGGGCGCCCCTCCGGCGTGCGGGCGGACGCCCCGGACGTCGTTGGCCACGTCCTTCGCGCGGACGGCGCGGCGTCGGAGGCGCGCCCCGGTCGGAGCCTCGCCGGACGAGGTGATCCGGCCGGACGGCCGGGGGTCCGCGGGGTCGGTGCCGACACGGGCGACGGTTCGGAAGCCCGGCTCGGCCGTCGGCCGGACCGTGCTCTCCGGACAGGGGTCCTCAAGGTCACCAAAGCGCTGTTTATCGTCAGGCAGACGACTATGATCGCGGCATGTCGCCCTACGACCCGTCGGCCTTTCCGCCCTTTGCCGTCACCGTCGACCTGGTCGTGCTCACCGTGCGGCGCCACGCGCTCTGCGCGCTGGTCGTCCGGCGGGGTGAGCAGCCGTTCCAGGGCCGCTGGGCGCTGCCCGGAGGCTTCGTGCGGGGAGACGAGGACCTGGCCGGGGCCGCGGCCCGCGAACTCTCCGAGGAGACCGGGCTGTGCGCGCACGACCCCGCCGTTCCGGGCGTGGACAACGGGGCGCACCTCGAACAGCTGGCCACCTACGGCGACCCGAAGCGCGATCCGCGGATGCGTGTCGTCAGCGTGGCGCACCTGGTGCTGGCTCCCGACCTGCCGGCCCCCCGGGCCGGAGGCGACGCGAACGGCGCGCGCTGGGCCCCCGTCGACGAGCTCCTGGCCGCCGGCGACCAGTCCACCGCGGGACTCGCTTTCGACCACGCCCGGATCCTCGGCGACGGAGTGGAACGGGCCCGCTCGAAGATCGAGTACTCCTCCCTGGCCACCGCCTTCTGCCCGCCCGAGTTCACCGTGGGCGAGCTGCGCCGCGTCTACGAGGCGGTCTGGGGCGTGGCCCTCGATCCGCGGAACTTTCACCGCAAGGTCACCGGGACCCCCGGATTCCTGGTTCCGGCCGGAGGGACCACGACCCGTCAGGGTGGCCGCCCGGCCCAGCTGTTCAGGGCGGGCGGGGCCACCCTGCTCAATCCGCCGATGCTGCGCCCGGAGGTCTGACGCCCCGCCGCCCCTGACGGCGATATCGGCAGTCCATCGGACCGGTTGCGCAGAAAATCGGACATATCGCGTTATCTTGCTTGCGGTACCCACGTTGCCGCAGAGCGGTCTCACCCCCCGCGAGAGAAGCGATGCTCCAGGCCATCGGACTGACCAGCACATCCCGCCCCGCCGCCCCGCCCGTGGTGGACGACCTCACCTTCGAGGCCCGCCCCGGGACCGTGACGGCCCTGCTCGGCGAGCCGGGCTCGGGCAAGACCACCGCGCTGCGGCTCATGCTCGAACTCGAACCGGGCCGCGGGGTCACCTACTTCCGCGGCCGCCCCCTGCACCGGATCGCACACCCCGGCCGCGAGGTCGGCGTCCTGCTGGGCGATGTCCCCGGCAACCCCTCCAGGACCGTCCGCAACCAACTGCGGATGCTGTGCGCCGCCGCCGGGGTGCCGGCCTCCCGGGCCGACACCATGCTGGAGGTCGTCGGCATCGCCGGGCTGCGGGATCAGCGGCTCGGGTCGCTCTCCCTCGGCATGGAGCGCCGCGTCGCGCTCGCCTCGGCGCTGCTCGCGGACCCCTGCACCCTGCTCCTGGACGAGCCCGCCGCCGGACTCTCCCCCCGTGAACGCGGCTGGCTCCACGCCCTGTTGCGCGGACACGCCTCCCTCGGCGGGGCGGTGCTCTTCACCACCGACGACGCCAAGGAGGCCGCCCGCAGCGCCGACCGGGTGGTCAGCATCGAGGCCGGCCGCCTCGTCGCCGACCAGGACGCCGCCGAGTTCGCCCGGACCCGGCTCCGGCCCCGGGTGGCCGTCCGGACCCCGCACGCCGCCCGGCTGGCGGACGTACTGGGCCGCGAGGCCCGGGCCGCCCAGCGCGCGGTGGAGGTCGTCGAGGAGAGCGGCAGCCGCCTGTCGGTGTACGGGAGCAACTGTGCCGAGGTGGGCGAGGCGGCGTTCCGGCACGGTGTGCTGGTCCACCAGCTCGCGGACGAGACCGGCGCCGCGGGCGCGGCCGTCTCCCCGCTCCCGCACGCCCGTGCCGAAGCTGCGGCCGGAGCCGGAGCCGGAGCCGGAGCCGGGGCTGTGCAAGGCCGGGCGGCGGTTGCGCCGGCCGCCGGACCGGAACGGAGCCGACCCCGGCACTCCCGCGCCCGGCGGCCGGACTCGGCGGTGCGCCGCGTCGGCGGGCCGCTGCGGCCGCTGCGCTACGAGCTGCTCCGGGTCTTCGGCACGGCCACCCCCGTCCTGACCGCCGCCCTCGTCATCACCGCCTCCGTCCTGACCACCCTCGTGCTGGCCCGGGCCGGCCACACCCCGCAGAACCGGCTGCTCGCCGCCTGGCCGGAGCTGCTGCCGCTGCCGCCCGCCGCCCTCGGGGCGGGACTGCTGGGCGCACTGGCCTTCGGTGAGGAGTACCGCTACCCCGCGCTCGCCGCCGACCGCGGCACCGTGCCCCGGAGGATGGGACTGCTCACCACCAAGCTCGGCGTCGGCGCGGCCCTGGCCCTGCTGCTCGGCGCCGCGGCCGTGACGGCCGACGCCGCGGCGCTGGCCCTCGTGTTCGACAGCGGCCCGCTGCGCACGCCCGCGGAGTGGTTCTCCCCGGCGGTGAGTTGGGCCGGGCTGCTCATCGGCTGCTCCTGGGCCGGAGTCCTTGCCTCCGGCGTCTTCCGTTCCGCCACCGCAGGACTGGCCGCGGTCCTCGCCGTGCCGGTGATGGTGGTTCCGCTGGTGCGCCGGATCCTGGAGGGCCCGTCCGCGTACCCGGCGACCGGACTGGCGGCCCGGCTGCGCGGACTGACCTGGGGGCAGTGGCCCCCCGAGGTGGACCGCGTACTCCTCGGAGCCCTCCGGCTGATGGCCCAACCCGTGGGGACCGCACTGGTGTTGTCGCTGACGGTCCTGCTGTGCGCCTACGGATTCACCGGGTTGCGCAGCCGGATCCGCTGGTGATCGTTTCCGGTCCGGAGGGGGCGCCACCCGGACCGTCACGGCCCCTGCCGGAGGCAGCGGACCGCAACTCCCCGTAATGGGCCCGGTTCTTTCCGATAAGTCGTCAATTGCGTAGGTGGCACCGATCACCCTTTCGTGTGCTTTTCACCAAAGACCTCAAGGGTGACGGAGGCACGACCGACAAAGGATTCGTGAGTACCCTTGCGCACACCATGATGACCGCCGCCCGCCATGCCGACTCCGGCCTCGCCGGCCCGGGCGATCTCGACCGCTACCCCTACGCGGAGACCCCCGGGTCCGACCGTGCCGGAGCGCCCCACTGGGACGGTGCCGACGTCGAGTTGAGCCGCGTGGGCCGCCGCGCGGCAGGCAGCCGCGGCCGCGGACTGCACGGCCAACTCGTCCAGCAGCTCGGCCAGATGATCGTCTCCGGCGACCTCGGCGCGGACCGCCCGCTGGTCCCGGAGGAGATCGGCCAGCGATTCGAGGTCTCCCGGACGGTCGTCCGCGAATCCCTGCGGGTCCTGGAGGCCAAGGGCCTCGTCAGCGCCCGCCCCAACGTCGGCACCCGGGTCCGTCCGGTCGCCGACTGGAACCTGCTCGACCCCGACATCATCGAGTGGCGTGCCTTCGGACCCCAGCGCGACGAGCAGCGCCGCGAGCTGGGCGAGCTCCGCTGGACCATCGAACCGCTCGCCGCCCGCCTCGCCGCCGGCCACGGCCGCCCGGACATCCAGCAGCGGCTCGCCGACATGGTCGAGATCATGGGCCACGCCCTCGGTCAGGGCGATTCCATCACCTTCGCGCGCGCGGACAACGAGTTCCACGCGCTGCTCATCCAGGTCGCCGCGAACCGCATGCTGGAGCACCTCTCCAGCATCGTCTCCTCCGCGCTGCAGGTGTCCGGCAGCCCCATCACCGCCTGTGACCGTCCGAGCGAGACCTGCGTGGCGCACCACGCCCGGATGGTCGAGGCCCTCGCCGCCGGTGACGCGATCGGCGCGGAGAACGCCATGCGCCAGCTCCTGACGGTGCATCCGGAGGTCGAGCGCGTGGTGCCCGCCCCGCGCGAGCACTGACGGGCGAACGCGCGGGGGCGCGGGGGTGCACGACGTGTCGCCGGGCCCGGTCGGGTCCGGCGACACGGGCGTCCGGCCCCGTTCGGCCGAGGCCGTCGCGGCCCTGTCCGACCCCCACCGCCCCCGCGGGTCCCCGTCGGCCCCGCCGGGCGCGCGGGCCTGAGGCCGTGCGGCGACCGGGGCGTGGCCGTGCCGGAACCGGGGCGTATGACCGTATGACCGCGATGAGCGCATACGGGGTGTGACTCGGGCCACGAAGATTGGGCGTAACGCTCCGCGAGGTCACGCGATGACCTAAGAGGTGATGGCCGACGGAGGGAATGCAGCAGCCCTTGGGGGTGCTGCGAAGCTCCCCGGCCCCTGCCCGCGCCGCCGGCCCATCCCCAGTCGGTGGTCGTCGGCTCCGGTCCAGCACCACCAGGCCCGGGGTCGGAAGCCGTTTCCATCGTTCCGAGAGGTTGTTCGTGTCGGCCAGCACATCCCGTACGCTCCCGTCGGAGATCGCCGATTCCGAGTCTGTGATGGCGCTCATCGAGCGGGGCAAGGCCGAGGGGCAGATCGCCGGCGATGACGTGCGTCGGGCCTTCGAGGCTGACCAGATTCCTGCGACCCAGTGGAAGAATGTTCTGCGCAGCCTCAACCAGATCCTCGAGGAAGAGGGTGTGACGCTGATGGTCAGTGCCGCGGAGTCGCCCAAGCGCACCACCCGCAAGAGCGTCGCAGCGAAGACTCCGGCCAAGCGGACGGCGACCAGGACCGTCGCGGCGAAGACGACGGCGCCCCAGTCCTCCGCCACCGCGACGGCCGCGGTACCGGCGGCCGCCACGGAGGACCCGGACACCGCGGACGCGGTGGCGGAGGAGACCGGAACCGGCGCCGCCGCCAAGAAGACGGCGGCGAAGAAGACCACGGCCAAGAAGGCCGCACCCGCGAGGAAGACCGCCGCCAAGAAGACGGCGGCGAAGAAGACCGCCGCCAAGAAGGACTCCGACGACGGCGGGGAGTCCTCGGAAGAGGGGCCCGAGGCCGCCAAGGGCGAGTCCGACGAAGAGGAGGAGGGCGGGGAGAACAAGGGCTTCGTCATCTCCGACGACGAGGACGACGCCCCCGCCCAGCAGGTCGTGGTCGCCGGCGCGACGGCCGACCCGGTCAAGGACTACCTCAAGCAGATCGGCAAGGTGCCGCTCCTCAACGCCGAGCAGGAGGTGGAGCTCGCCAAGCGGATCGAGGCGGGCCTGTTCGCCGAGGACAAGCTGGCGAACTCCGACAAGCTGGCCCCCAAGCTCAAGCGCGAGCTGGAGATCATCGCCGAGGACGGCCGCCGCGCGAAGAACCACCTGCTGGAGGCCAACCTCCGCCTCGTGGTCTCCCTCGCCAAGCGCTACACCGGCCGCGGCATGCTCTTCCTGGACCTGATCCAGGAGGGCAACCTGGGTCTGATCCGCGCCGTGGAGAAGTTCGACTACACCAAGGGCTACAAGTTCTCCACGTACGCCACGTGGTGGATCCGGCAGGCGATCACCCGGGCCATGGCCGACCAGGCCCGCACCATCCGCATCCCGGTGCACATGGTCGAGGTCATCAACAAGCTCGCCCGCGTGCAGCGCCAGATGCTCCAGGACCTGGGCCGCGAGCCCACTCCGGAGGAGCTGGCCAAGGAACTCGACATGACCCCCGAGAAGGTCATCGAGGTCCAGAAGTACGGCCGCGAGCCCATCTCCCTGCACACGCCGCTCGGCGAGGACGGCGACAGCGAGTTCGGCGACCTGATCGAGGACTCCGAGGCGGTCGTCCCGGCCGACGCCGTGAGCTTCACACTCCTGCAGGAGCAGCTGCACTCCGTCCTGGACACCCTGAGCGAGCGCGAGGCCGGCGTGGTCTCCATGCGCTTCGGCCTCACCGACGGTCAGCCCAAGACCCTCGACGAGATCGGCAAGGTCTACGGGGTCACGCGCGAGCGGATCCGCCAGATCGAGTCCAAGACGATGTCGAAGCTGCGCCACCCCTCCCGTTCCCAGGTGCTGCGCGACTACCTGGACTGACCGGCGGGGACCGGTCGCGGGTGGCCGCGCGGGTGCGCACGGCCACCGGGCATCCCACTCTGGGTGGAGTCATGCACACTCGGAGTCAGGAGGCCTCATGCGTCGTCCCTTTGCCCGCGCTCTGGCGGGCGCGCTGACCCTGGCGGCGGGCGCGGCCGCGGCGCCGCTGGCCCAGGCACCGCAGGCGGCCGCCGACAGCGTGGTGATCGGCGGAAAGCCGGTGAAGGTCGCCGACAGCCCCTGGGTCGTGGCCCTCGCCAGCCGTGACCGGTTCGGGGGTACGCGGGGCGGGCAGTTCTGCGGGGGCGTCATCGTGGCCCCGGCGAAGGTGCTGACCGCGGCCCACTGCCTGGGCCGCGAGGTGCTGGGCGGCCCGGTCGAGTCCGTCGCGGACCTCCGGGTCGTCGCCGGGCGCACCGAGCTCCGGGCGGCCGACGGCCGCGAGATCGCGGTGCGCGGCGCCCGGGTGAACCCCGCCTACGATCCCGCCAGCAACGCCGGGGACCTCGCCGTACTGGACCTCGCCGAGGCGGTGCCGGCCCACCACGTGCTCCCGATGGCCGGAGCGGGACATCCCGCCTACGCGCCCGGCACCGAGGCGGCCGTGTACGGGTGGGGCGACACCAGCGGCTTCGGTGACTACGCGTACGCGCTGCGGGCGGCGCGGGTGACGGTACTGGCGGACGAGGTCTGCGGGCGGGCCTACCCGGGGGACGCCAACGGGCAGTACCGGGCGGAGTCCATGGTGTGCGCGGGGGACGGGCAGGGCGGCAAGGACGCCTGCCAGGGGGACAGCGGAGGCCCGCTGGTGGCCGGTGGGCGGCTCATCGGGCTGGTGTCGTGGGGGCGGGGCTGCGGGCGCGCGGACAGCCCGGGGGTGTACACGCGGATCGCCCCGCTGGCCGACTTCGTGACGGGCCCGGAGAGCCGCTCGCGGCGGTCCGGTGACCCCGAGGGCGCACGGGAGGCCGGGAGGGCCTCCGAGGGGGCTGTGGGGGCCGTGCGGGGGCAGGCGTCGGCGGGGGACGAGTAGCCGGACGCCGGACGTCCCCGGTCGGGCCTGCCGAGAGCCTGCCGGCCCTCGCGCACCCGCGGGTAATCCGGCGGGTGCGCACGGGCGCCCGCCGGCGCGAGCGGAGCGGGGGAACACGCCGATGAGGGGACGCGCCGTCAGGCGCGCCCCCTCATCGCTGCCGGGGCATGAGGACGGGCGCCACACCTGGGTCACAGGGGTGACGCCCGTCGACCGGCCTGGCCGGTCCTGGCTCGTCGGATGCGAGGTGCGGGCCTTGTGTCAGCGGTCCTCGGGTTCGGCGGCAGTCGCTGCCGGAGCGGACGTGAGCCGCTCGGTCTCATCCTGTATTTCCGCGGCGATCTTCTTGAGTTCCGGCTCGAACTTGCGACCGTGGTGGGCGCAGAAGAGCAGTTCACCGCCGCTCAGCAGGACGACGCGCAGATATGCCTGGGCGCCGCAACGGTCGCATCGGTCAGCGGCCGTCAGCGGGGTCGCGGGTGTCAGAACAGTAGTCACGTCGCCTCTTCTCTAGCTCGACGAGCTGTCGTACCAGGGTCAACATCCAACCAGGCCGAAAACGTTCCCGCTCGCGGCTTTTCCTCGAAACTTCCTTCCGAAGCTGGCCGGCTGTTGCCGGTTGGCGGCGAAGGAGCCGTATTGCGTTGCTTTACGGTTTCGCGTTGTCAGTCGTTGGCTTCTTGCAGTTCCATCCTCCCCGGCGTGAGTGCCAGGTTGTTCATGAGGACGTGCCCGAACACTAAATGGTTCATGCCTGGAAGGGAACGTGATGTTTGCTTCACCCTCTCGGGGGATCGAACATCCGTGCGGATCTGCACTAGGCTGAGCGCCGCGCGAGGGTGGCGTTACATCGGCTCTACCAGGCGTCGGTACCCTTCGACCGGCAAGCAAGCCACCCCTGCGCCCGACCGGGCCAGAAAAGAAATTCAGCGAGGAGCGAACTGCGTGACCGCCGACACGTCCGTGCCTTCCAGCGCGCTGCTGTCCGGAGCAGACCGGGACGGTTCCAACTACACCGCGCGGCACCTGCTCGTCCTCGAAGGGCTGGAGGCCGTCCGCAAGCGCCCCGGCATGTATATCGGGTCCACCGACAGCCGGGGCCTCATGCACTGCCTGTGGGAGATCATCGACAATTCCGTCGACGAGGCCCTGGGCGGCTACTGCGACCACATCGAGGTCATCCTCCACGAGGACGCCTCCGTGGAGGTCCGGGACAACGGCCGCGGCATCCCCGTGGACGTCGAGCCCAAGACGGGCCTGTCCGGCATCGAGGTCGTCATGACCAAGCTGCACGCCGGCGGCAAGTTCGGAGGCGGCTCGTACGCGGCCTCCGGCGGCCTGCACGGCGTCGGCGCCTCCGTGGTCAACGCCCTCTCCGCCCGCCTGGACGTCGAGGTCGACCGCAACAGCGCGACGCACGCCATCAGCTTCCGCCGCGGCGTCCCCGGAATGTTCACCGAGCAGGGACCCGACAGCCCCTTCGACCCCGCCAACGGCCTGCGCAAGGCCAAGCGGGTCCCCAAGGGCCGTACCGGAACCCGGGTCCGCTACTGGGCCGACCGGCAGATCTTCCTCAAGGACGCCCGGCTCAACCTGGAGACGCTCTACCAGCGCGCCCGCCAGACCGCCTTCCTCGTCCCGGGCCTGACCCTGGTCGTGCGCGACGAGCGGGGCCTCGAGGGCTCCGGCAAGACGGAGGAGACCTTCCGCTTCGACGGGGGGATCAGCGAGTTCTGCGAGTACCTCGCCCAGGACAAGGCCGTCTGCGACGTGCTGCGCCTCACCGGCACCGGAACCTTCAAGGAGACCGTGCCGGTCCTGGACGACCGCGGCCACATGACCCCCACCGAGGTCACCCGCGAGCTCGGGGTGGACATCGCCCTGCGCTGGGGCACCGGGTACGAGACCAACGTCAAGTCCTTCGTGAACATCATCGCCACCCCCAAGGGCGGCACCCACATGTCCGGCTTCGAGCGTTCGGTCGCCAAGACCGTGAACGAGGTGCTGCGCTCCGCGAAGCTGCTGCGCGTGGCCGAGGACGACGTGGTCAAGGACGACGCGATGGAGGGCATGACGGCCGTCGTCACCGTCCGTCTCGCCGAGCCGCAGTTCGAGGGCCAGACCAAGGAGGTCCTCGGCACCTCCGCGGCCGCCCGGATCGTCGCCGCCGTGGTGGCCAAGGAACTCAAGGGCTTCCTGACCTCCACCAAGCGCGACGACAAGCAGCAGGCCCGCTCCGTGATGGAGAAGATCGTCGCGGCCGCGCGCACCCGGATCGCGGCCCGCCAGCACAAGGAGGCCCAGCGCCGCAAGACCGCGCTGGAGTCCTCGTCGCTCCCCGCCAAGCTGGCCGACTGCCGCAGCGACGACGTGGAGCGCAGCGAGCTCTTCATCGTCGAGGGCGACTCCGCCCTGGGCACCGCCAAACTCGCGCGGAACTCCGAGTTCCAGGCCCTCCTGCCCATCCGCGGCAAGATCCTCAACGTCCAGAAGTCGTCGGTCTCGGACATGCTCAAGAACACCGAGTGCGGGGCGATCATCCAGGTCATAGGAGCCGGCTCGGGCCGGACCTTCGACATCGACGCCGCCCGCTACGGCAAGATCGTCCTGCTCGTCGACGCCGACGTCGACGGCGCGCACATCCGCTGCCTGCTGCTCACGCTCTTCCAGCGCTACATGCGGCCGATGGTCCAGGCGGGCCGGGTCTTCGCGGCCGTGCCGCCGCTGCACCGGATCGAGCTGGTCCAGCCGAAGAAGGGCCAGGACAAGTACGTCTACACGTACTCGGACAACGAGCTGCGCCAGACCCTGCTGGAGTACCAGCGCAAGAACATCCGCTACAAGGACTCGATCCAGCGCTACAAGGGCCTCGGCGAGATGGACGCGGACCAGCTGGCGGAGACCACCATGGACCCCCGCTTCCGCACCCTGCGCAGGATCAACATCGGTGACCTGGACGGGGCCGAGCAGGTCTTCGACCTGCTCATGGGCAACGAGGTGGCCCCGCGCAAGGAGTTCATCACCAGCTCCGCGGCGACGCTGGACCGCTCGCGCATCGACGCCTGACCGGGCGCCGGGCGCCGGACACCGGCACGCGTGACCGCACGGCACACCGGCGCTCTTCACTCCATCACCTGAAGGAGTGAAGAGCGCCGGGACACCAGTCCGGAAAGCGGCCATTGAGCACATCCTTGTGGGACACGCGGCCAATGCGGCGGCGGACAAGGAGAGTTCGGTGGACAAGCACGCAGGTCGCGATGCCGGAACGATCCGGCTGGACGACCCCTGGTACGACGCGCTGGCCGTCGGCTGGGGTGAGGGTGAGGAAGCGTCCCCGCCGAGCCCGGCCCCCGGAGGCCGGTCCGCGCCCGGCGCGTCCGACATCTACCTCGAAGTGCAGCGGAGCGCCGCCTTCCAGGAAGTCCGCAGCCGCTACCGAGGGTTCGTCGTCCCCGCGACCGCCGGTTTCTTCCTCTGGTACGTGGCCTACGTGGTCGCCGCCACCGCGGCGCCCGGCCTCATGGCCCGGCCGGTGGTGGGCGCGGTCAACGTGGCCATGCTGGCGGGGCTCGGACAGTTCCTCAGCACCTTCCTGCTGACCTGGGCGTACGCCCGGCACGCGCGGCTGCGCCGGGACCGGGCGGCGCTCGACCTGCGCTGGACCGTCTTCGAGCAGGAACGCGGCCAGGAACGCAGCCGGGCGAGGGGGAACGGCCGGTGACCACCGAGCACCAGACCCTCGCGCTGATCCTCTTCAGCGTCTTCATCGCCGTCACCCTGGGCATCACCACCTGGGTCAGCCGGAACCGGCACGGTTCGCCCGAGGAGTTCTATGCGGGCGGGCGCCTGTTCTCGCCCATGGAGAACGGTTTCGCCATCGCGGGGGACTACATGTCCGCCGCCTCCTTCCTCGGCATCTCCGGACTGATCGCCCTGTTCGGCTACGACGGCCTGCTGTACTCGGTGGGCTTCCTCGTCGCCTGGCTGGTGGTGCTGTTCCTGGTCGCCGAACTCGTCCGCAACTGCGGCCGCTTCACCCTCGCCGACGTGGTCGCCGCCCGGATGAGCGAGCGGCCGGTGCGGATCGCGGCCGGCACGTCCTCGGTCGTCGTCTCGGTGCTCTACCTCGTCGCGCAGATGGTCGGCGCGGGCAGCCTGGTCGGCCTGCTGCTCGGCAGCTCGAGCGCCGCCGCCCGCACGCTGACCGTGATCGGGGTCGGCGCGCTGATGGTCGTCTACGTGTCCTTCGGCGGGATGCGGGCCACCACCTGGATCCAGATCGTCAAGGCCGTGCTGCTGATGGGCGGGGCCGTCACCCTGACCGTGCTCGTACTGCTGCGCTTCCACGGGAACTTCGACCAGCTGCTCACCAGCGCCGCCGACCGCAGCGGGCACGGGGCCCGCTTCCTGGGACCGGGCCTGAAGTACGGCGGCGACTGGACCGCCCGCATCGACTTCATGAGCCTCGGCCTCGCGCTGGTCCTCGGGACCGCCGGGCTGCCTCACATCCTGTCGCGCTTCTACACCGTGCCCACGGCGCGGGCGGCCCGCCGCTCGGTGGTCTGGGCGATCGGCCTCATCGGCGGCTTCTACCTGATGACCATCGTGCTCGGCTTCGGGGCGGCCGCCCTGGTGGGCCCCGACGCGGTGCGGGCCTCCAACGCCTCCGGGAACACGGCCGTGCCGCTGCTCGCCGCCTTCCTCGGCGGGGGCGCCGGTTCCACCGGGGGCGCGGTGCTCTTCGCCTTCGTGGCCGCCATCGCCTTCGCCACCATCCTCGCCGTGGTCGCCGGGATCACCCTGGCCTCGTCGGCGTCCGTCGCCCACGACCTGTACGCCTCCCTGAAGCGCCGGCACGCCCGGCAGCGCAGCGAGGTGGCCGTGGCCCGGGCCGCCGCCGTCGGGATCGGGGCGGTGGCGATCGGCCTCGGGCTGCTCGCCCAGGACCTGAACGTGGCCTTCCTGGTGGGGCTGGCCTTCGCGGTGGCCGCGTCGGCCAACCTGCCGGTGCTGCTGTACTCGCTCTTCTGGCGCGGATTCACCACGCGGGGGGCCGTCTGGTCGGTGTACGGCGGGCTGGTTCCGGCGGTCCTGCTCGTCCTGGTCTCACCGGTGGTGTCCGGCAGCCCGGAGTCGCTCTTCCCGGGGGTGGACTTCCAGTACTTCCCGCTCCAGAACCCGGGGATCATCTCGATCCCGCTGGGCTTCCTCGCGGGCTGGCTGGGGACCGTCGCGTCGGGCGAGGAGCCCGACGAGAGGAAGCACGCGGAGACCGAGGTCCGCTCCCTGACCGGAGCCGGGGCGGTCTGAGCGGGGCGGGCGGGGCGCCCTGAGCGAGCCGGGCGCTTCCGAGCGGGGCGGGCCGCCGGGGGTGGCTCAGGCGCCCTCCGAGGGGAGCCAGGTGTAGCGGTGTTCGGGGCGGCCGGTCTCGCCGTAGCGCAGGGCCAGGGTGACCCGGCCCGCGCGGTCGAGGAGCTTCAGGTACCGCTGGGCGGTCTGGCGGCTGATGCCCGCGCGGTCGGCGATCTGCTGGGTGGACAGGGGGCCGCCGGCGGAGCGGAGCACCCGGCGGACCAGGTCCGCGGTGGTGGGGGAGTGGCCCTTGGGGAGTTCGTTGGCCGGACCGGCGGCGGCCAGGGCGCCGAAGATCCGGTCGACCTCCGCCTGCTCGGCCTCGCCCCCGGTCTCCAGGGTGCGGCGCAGTGCCCCGTACGCCTCCAGCCGGCCGCGCAGGCCGGCGAAGGTGAAGGGTTTGACCAGGTACTGGAGGGCGCCGAGGCGCATCGCGGCCTGGACGGTCACCAGGTCCCGGGCCGCGGTGACCATGATCACGTCGGTGCCGTGGCCGCGTTCGCGCAGGCGGCGCACCAGGTCCAGGCCGTTCTCGTCGGGGAGGTAGTGGTCGAGGAGGATCAGGTCCACCCGGTGCGAGGCGAGGAAGGCCAGGGCCTCGGCGGCGCAGTGGGCCTGCGCGGCCACGCGGAAGCCGGGGACCTTCGCCACGTACGCGGCATTGACGCGGGCGACGCGCACGTCGTCGTCGACGACCAGCACGTCCAGGTCACCGCTCGTGGTCCCGTTCACCGCAGGGCCTCCGGGAGCACGACGGAGAACTCGGTCCCGCCGTCCGCCGCTTCGCCGGCCCGGGCGCTGCCACCCTGGCGCTCCGCGAGGCGCCGTACGAGGGCGAGGCCCAGCCCGCGCTCGCGGTGGGCCCTGGGCTGCTTGGTCGACCAGCCCTCGGTGAAGATCTCCTCGCGGCGCGCGGCGGGAACGCCGGGGCCGCTGTCGCGCACCCGCAGCACGGCGGTCCGGCCCTCGGCGCGCAGCTCGACCTCGACCAGCGGCTCCGGTGAACCGGCCGCGGCGTCCAGGGCGTTGTCGACGAGGTTGCCGACGATGGTGACGAGACCGCCCGGGTCGGCCAGCCGGTCCGGCAGGAGGGTGGCCGCGGCCAGCCGCAGGGGGACGCCGCGCTCCGCCGCCACGGTCGCCTTGCCCACCAGGAGGGCGGCCAGCAGCGGGTCGCGCACCTTCTCGGTGACCTGTTCGGCGGTGGTCCGGTGCACCCCGGCGACCTCCGTCACGAACTCCACGGCCTCCTCGTGCAGGCCCAGCTCCAGCAGGCCGAGGAGGGTGTGGAGGCGGTTGGCGTGCTCGTGGTCCTGGGCGCGCAGGGCGTCGATCAGGCCCCGTGTGGAGTCGAGCTCGCGCCCCAGGTGTTCCAGCTCGGTGCGGTCGCGCAGGGTGGCGACGGCGCCGCCGTCCTCGGTGGGCATCCGGTTGGCGACCAGGACCCGAGGACCCTGAACGGCGAGCAGGTCCCGGCCGGTGACCCGGCCGGAGAGGACGTCGGCGGTCCGGCCCGTGCCGAGCAGGTCGTCCAGCGGGCGTCCGGCCAGGGAACCGGCGGAGTCGGGGGCGAGGCCCAGCAGGCGTGCGGCCTCGTCGTTGACCAGTCTGACCCGGCCGTGCCGGTCGAGGGCGATCACCCCTTCGCGGATGGAGTGCAGCATCGCCTCGCGCTCCGCGAGGAGCCCGGCGATGTCGGAGAAGGCCAGGTCCCGGGTCTGCCGGTGGATCCTGCGGGACAGCAGGCAGGCGGCGAGGGCGCCCGCCGCCAAGGCGCCGCCCGCGTAGGCGAGCAGGCCGGGGATGGCGCCGAGCAGCCGGTCGCGGACGCTGTCGTACGCGATGCCGACCGAGACGGCGCCGACGATCTCGCCGTCCGCGGCGACGAGCGGCACCTTGCCGCGGGCGGAGCGGCCCAGCGTGCCGTCGTCGATCTCCATGACCTCGCGCCCCGCCAGGACGGCCGCGGGGTCGGTGGAGACGGGCAGCCCCACCCGCTCGGCGCTGGGGTGCGAGCGGCGGATGCCGTCCAAGCCGAGGACGACCACGTACTCGGCGCCGGTCGCCCGCCGGATCCGTTCGGCGGCGGACTGCACCGGGCCGTCCGCCGAGGCCCCGGAGCCGAGGAGGTCGGCGGCCAGTGACGGATCGGCCGCCGCGCTCTGCGCGATGGCCAGCGCACGCCGCATGGCCTGGTCGTCGAGCTGTGCGCTGAGCGGGGCCAGGAACAGCCCGGTGGCCAGCACGACGACCCCGCCGGCGATGGCCAGCTGGGTCAGCAGGATCTGGGAGACGGCCCGTCTGGGCAGCCCGAGGCGCCGAGCGCTCATGAGGAGGAACCGCATGGGGACCAACGGTAGGTCGGCGCGGGCCTCAGTGGAATTTCCATGGTGCACGCAAATCGCTTGCGTGATTTGCGCCCAGCTTGCGCAAGAGATGAAGGCATGAAAGTGCGGTCACAGCAGTAGACGAGTCGGCAAAGCTCTGCAACTCTCGCACCGCACGACGCAAATTCCTATCTCACCTGGTTCAGAAAACTCATGCCCGAGGGACGAGGACATATGAGAAGGCTCAATTGGAGATGGCGGGCCCTGGCCGCCGTCATCAGCACAGCCCTGTTGATGATGGGCTGGCCCGCCCTGACCGCCGCGGCCGCCGGCGGTCCGAGCATCGCCGCGGGCCGCCCCGCGGCCGCGAGCAGCACCAACGGCGCCTATGCGGCCGCCAACGTCACCGACGGCAACCAGTCGACGTACTGGGAGAGCGCGGGCGGCACCCTTCCGCAATGGGTGCAGACCGATCTGGGCGCCACCACCCGCGTCGACCAGGTGGTGCTCCGACTGCCCGCCGCCTGGGAGAGCCGCAGCCAGACCCTGTCCGTCCAGGGCAGCGCCGACGGCACCGGCTTCAGCACCCTGGTGAACCCGGCCTCCTACGCCTTTGCCCAGGGCAGCGGGAACACGGTGACTGTCACCTTCCCCGCCACCCAGACCCGCTACGTACGGATCAACATCACCGCCAACACGGGCTGGCAGGCCGCGCAGCTCTCCGAGCTGGAGGTACGCGCCCCCGGTGACTCCTCCGCGAACCTGGCCCTCGGCAAGACCCTGACCGCCAGCAGCAACACCCAGGTCTACGTACCGGCCAACGCCAACGACGGCAACACCGCCAGCTACTGGGAGAGCGTCAACAACGCCCTGCCGCAGTGGATCCAGGCCGACCTCGGGTCCTCCGTACGCGTCGACCGCGTGGTCCTGCGGCTGCCCGAAGGCTGGGGCGCCCGTACCCAGACCCTGAAGATCCAGGGCAGCGCCAACGGCTCGGACTTCACCGACCTGACCGCCTCCAAGGCGTACGAGTTCGCCCCGGCCGGCGGCAACGCGGTCTCCGTCACCTTCGACGCCGCGACGACCCGGTACCTGCGCGTGCTGATATCGCTCAACTCCGTCCAGCCCGGCGGCCAGCTCTCCGAGCTGGAGATCTACGGTCCGCAGACCGGGGACACCCAGGCTCCGACCGCGCCGTCCGGTCTCGCCCTGACCGAGCCCGCCACCGGCCAGGTCAGGCTGACCTGGCAGGCGTCCACCGACAACGTCGGTGTCACCGGTTACGAGGTGTACGCGAACAACCAGCTGCGCACGAGCGTCGCGGGCGGCGCCACCACCTTCACCGACACCCAGCCGGCGAGCGCGACCGTCACCTACGTGGTCCGCGCCAAGGACGCCGCGGGCAACCAGTCGCCGAACAGCAACAGCGTCACCCGCACCGGCGACACCGGGGACACCCAGGCTCCGACCGCGCCGTCCGGTCTCGCCCTGACCGAGCCCGCCGCCGATCAGGTCAGGCTGACCTGGCAGGCGTCCACCGACAACGTCGGTGTCACCGGTTACGAGGTGTACGCGAACAACCAGCTGCGCACGAGCGTCGCGGGCGGCGCCACCACCTTCACCGACACCCAGCCGGCGAGCGCGACCGTCACCTACGTCGTCCGCGCCAAGGACGCCGCGGGCAACCGCTCGGGAGACAGCAACCCCGTCACCCGCAACGGCTCCGGGGGCGGCGGCTCCAACCTGGCCGTCGGCAGGCCGATCGCCGGATCCTCCGTGATCCACACCTTCGCCGCGGAGAACGCCAACGACAACAGCACCGCCACCTACTGGGAGGGCGCGGCCGGCGCCTATCCGAGCACCCTGACGGTCAGGCTCGGCGCCAACGCCGACACCGACCGCGTCGTCCTCAAGCTCAGCCCGGACAGCGCCTGGGGCGCGCGCACCCAGAACATCCAGGTCCTCGGCCGCGAGCAGAGCGCCCAGGCCGTCACGAGCCTGGTCGCCGCCAGGGACTACGCGTTCAACCCGGCCTCCGGGAACACCGTCACCATCCCGCTGACCGCCCGCGTCGCGGACGTCCAGCTGCGCTTCACCTCCAACACCGGTTCCTCCAACGGGCAGATCGCCGAGTTCCAGGTCATCGGCGTTCCGGCACCCAACCCCGACCTGGTGGTCACCGCGCTGAGCGCGGCTCCGGCCGCTCCGGTCGAGTCGGACCCCGTCACCCTCTCCGCGACCGTCAAGAACGCCGGTCCGGCTCCGGCCGCCGCCACCGCCGTCACCTTCCAGCTCGGCGGCTCGAAGGCCGCTGCCGCCGCCGTTCCCGCGCTCGCCGCGGGTGCGTCGGCCACCGTCACCGCCGCCATCGGCCCGCGGGACGCCGGTACGTACCCGCTGAGCGCGGTCGTCGACGAGGCGAACACGATCGTCGAGCAGAACGACACGAACAACACCTTCACCGGAGCGCCGCTGGTCGTCCGACCGGTCGACAGCTCCGACCTGGTCGCCGCGGCCGTGACCTGGTCGCCGGGCGCCCCCTCCGCGGGCCAGCCGGTGAACTTCTCCGTCACCGTACGCAACCAGGGCACCGTCGCGGCCGCCGCCGGGACGCACGAGGTCACCCTCACCCTGCAGGACGCGGGCGGAGCCACCGTCCGTACGCTCACGGGTTCCTTCAGCGGCGCCCTCGCCGCCGGCGCCTCCACCGCCCCGATCGCGCTCGGCAGCTGGCCGGCGGCGAACGGCAAGTACACCGTGAAGACGGTCCTCGCCGCGGACGCCAACGAGCTGCCGGTCAAGCGCGGCAACAACACCTCCGCCAAGCCGTTCTTCGTGGGCCGGGGGGCGAACATGCCCTTCGACATGTACGAGGCGGAGGACGGCGTCGTCGGCGGCGGAGCCGGTGTGGTCGGCCCCAACCGGACCATCGGCGACATCGCGGGCGAAGCCTCGGGCCGCAAGGCGGTCAGCCTCGACGCGACCGGCGAGTACGTGGAGTTCACCACCCGGGCTGCCACGAACACCCTGGTCACGCGGTTCTCCATCCCGGACGCGCCGGGCGGCGGGGGCATCGACTCCACGATCAACGTCTACGTCAACGGCGTCATGAAGAAGACCCTGCCGCTGACCTCGAAGTACGCCTGGCTCTACGGGGCCGAGGCGTCCCCGGGTGACTCGCCCGGCTCCGGCGCCCCGCGCCACATCTACGACGAGGCCAACATCCTGCTGGGCGAGACCGTCCCGCAGGGCAGCAGGATCCGCCTCCAGAAGGACGCGTCCAACACCTCCGTCTACGCGATCGACTTCGTGAGCCTGGAGCAGGCCACCGCGCTCCCCAACCCGGACCCGGCGACCTACACCGTGCCGGCCGGCCTGAGCCACCAGGACGTGCAGAACGCCCTGGACAAGGTCCGGATGGACACCACCGGCAAGCTCGTCGGCGTCTACCTGCCGCCCGGCGACTACCAGACGGCCAGCAAGTTCCAGGTGTACGGCAAGGCCGTGCAGGTGGTGGGCGCCGGACCGTGGTTCACGCGCTTCCACGCCCCCTCGTCGCAGGACAACACCGACATCGGCTGGCGCGCGGAGGGCACGGCGAAGGGCTCGTCCTTCTCGGGCTTCGCCTACTTCGGAAACTACACGTCGCGCATCGACGGTCCGGGCAAGGTCTTCGACTTCGCCAACGTCTCCGACATCACCATCGACAACATCTGGAACGAACACATGGTGTGCCTGTACTGGGGCGCCAACACCGACCGGATCACCATCAAGAACTCCCGGATCCGCAACATGTTCGCCGACGGCATCAACATGACCAACGGCAGCACGGACAACCTCGTGACCAACAACGAGGCGCGGGCCACCGGGGACGACAGCTTCGCGCTGTTCTCCGCGATCGACGCGGGCGGCGCGGACATGAAGAACAACGTCTACGAGAACCTGACCGCGATCCTGACCTGGCGCGCGGCGGGCGTCGCCGTCTACGGAGGCTTCAACAACGCCTTCCGCAACATCCACATCGCCGACACCCTCGTCTACTCGGGCATCACCATCAGCTCGCTGGACTTCGGGTATCCGATGAACGGGTTCGGGACGGATCCGACGACCTTCGAGAACATCTCGATCGTCCGGTCCGGCGGCCACTTCTGGGGCGGCCAGACCTTCCCCGGCATCTGGGTCTTCTCGGCCTCCAAGGTGTTCCAGGGCATCCGGATCAACAACGTCGACATCGTCGACCCGACGTACAGCGGGATCATGTTCCAGACGCAGTACGTGGGAGGACAGCCGGTCAACCCGATCAAGGACACCGTCCTGAGGGACATCACCATCACCGGCGCGAAGAAGAGCGGTGACGCCTTCGACGCCAAGTCGGGCTTCGGCCTCTGGGCGAACGAGATGCCCGAGGCGGGGCAGGGTCCCGCGGTCGGGGAGGTCACCTTCCACAACCTGCGGATGAACGACAACGCGGTGGACGTACGGAACACGACGTCCACGTTCAGGATCAATCAGCTGCCGTAGTCGTGCCGTAGTCGTGCCGTAGTCGTGCGGCGGCGGGCGGGGTGCCCCTGGGGGCGCCCCGCTTTCCGCGGCGTCGTCCGGCTCCGGCGGGGACCGGGCCCGACCCCTTCCGGGGCGGGCCCGCATGCGTCAAACTGGTCGTAATCGAACCGCAAGGAACTTGCATTCCTTGCGCTACTCTTGCGTTCATGACGCGACGACTTGCTCAAGTGGCGAAGAAGGTGGGAGTCAGCGAGGCGACGGTCAGCCGGGTGCTCAACGGCAAGCCGGGCGTTTCGGAGGCGACCCGACAGTCCGTGCTCACCGCCCTCGACGTCCTCGGCTACGAGCGCCCCACCCAGCTGCGAGGCGAGCGGGCCCGGCTGGTCGGGCTGGTCCTGCCCGAGCTGCAGAACCCCATCTTCCCGGCCTTCGCCGAGGTCATCGGCGGCGCCCTGGCCCAGCAGGGCCTGACGCCGGTGCTGTGCACCCAGACCACCGGCGGGGTGTCCGAGGCCGACTACGTCGAACTGCTGCTCCAGCAGCAGGTGTCCGGCGTCGTCTTCGCCGGAGGTCTCTTCGCGCAGGCCGACGCCCCGCACGAGCACTACCGGCTGCTCTCGGAGCGCAAGGTTCCGGTGGTGTTGATCAACGCCTCCATCGACGACCTCGGGTTCCCGTGCGTGGCCTGTGACGACGCGGTCGCGGTCGAGCAGGCCTGGCGCCATCTGGCCTCCCTGGGGCACGAGCGGATCGGCCTGGTACTGGGGCCGCCCGACCACATGCCCTCGCTGCGCAAGCTGGTCGCCGCCCAGGCGGTGGCCGCCGCGGCCGGCGCCGAGCTGCCCGCCGCCCACGTGGAGCGGACCCTGTTCTCGCTGGAGGGCGGCCACGCGGCCGCCTCCCGGCTCCTGGACCGCGGGGTCACCGGCATCATCTGCGCGAGCGACCCGCTGGCCCTGGGGGCCGTACGGGCCGCCCGACGCCGGGGGCTGGACGTGCCGCGGGAGGTCTCCGTGGTGGGGTACGACGACTCCGCGTTCATGAACTGCACCGAACCGCCCCTGACCACCGTCCGGCAGCCCATCGAGGCCATGGGCCGGGCCGCGGTCGAACTGCTCACCGCGCAGATCCAGGGGGCCGCCGTCCAGCCCGGCGAGCTGCTGTTCGAGCCTGAGCTGGTGGTCCGCGGCTCCACCGCGCAGGCTCCGCGCGCGTAGCGGGCGCAGGGCCCGTACGGCCCGCAGGCGAAGCGACCAGGGCTTCGGAACGTCCATCGGACGTTCCGAAGCCCTTTTTGCGTCCGGCGTGCGACGTTCCACTGTCAATGACTTGCCAAATCTGCGCGAGATATTGCGTTCATCTGTGGGTGGTGGTTGAGTGTGCCGCGCTCGCCCCCACGCCTCCTGCCCGATGCTCGAAGGGGTCCACCGATGAGAACCAACGTCCGCCGCAACGTCGCGGCCGCCCTCGCCTCCGCCCTCGCCGTCACCGCCCTCGCGGCCTGCGGTACGAGCAGCAGCGGCGACGACAAGCCCCAGGCCGGCGGGAGTTCCACCGACGCCGCCACCCCGCTCGACCCGAAGGCCAAGGTCACCATCTCCATCGACTGCATGCCGCCCGCGGCCAAGGCGGCCGAGCTCAAGGAGTGGAAGGAGGACGTGGCGGAGTTCAACAAGACCTATCCGAACGTCACCATCGAAGGCCGTTCCACTCCCGGCCAGTGCCTGGAGCCCCCGCGCTTCACCGCGATGCTCAAGGCCAAGTCCCAGCCGGACGTCTTCTACGCCTACTTCACCGACCTCCAGCAGGTGCTGGACAACGACGGTGCGCAGGACGTCTCCGCGTACGTCACGCCCGCCACGGTCCCCGCACTCGGCGACATCGACAAGAGCGTGATGGACGTCCTCGGGCGCGACGGCAAGCTCTATGGCGTCCCCACCAGCAACTACACGATGGGCCTGCTGGTCAACCGCAAGCTCTTCCAGCAGGCGGGCCTCAACCCCGACAATCCGCCGCGCACCTGGGAGGAGGTCCGGGCGGCCGCCAAGAAGATCGCGGCCCTCGGCAACGGCGTCGCCGGCTTCGGCGAGTACAGCGTCGAGAACACCGGCGGCTGGCACTACACGGCCACCATGTACGGCCTCGGCGGCGACATCGTCGGCCCCGACGGCAAGGCGGCCTTCAACAACGCCACGGGCCGGCAGATCGTCGACAACCTCCGCGCCATGCGCTGGGAGGACGACAGCATGGGCAAGACCCAGCTGCTCAAGTGGGGGGACCTCCAGAAGCAGATGGCCTCGGACAAGCTCGGCATGTTCCTCGCCGCGCCCGACGACATCACGTACATGGTCCAGCAGCTCGGAGCCGCGTACGAGAACTTCGGCATGGGCCCCATCCCCGGCGGCGCGGCCACCCTGGCCGGTGGCAACGGCTACATGTTCAAGAAGGGCAGCTCGCCCGACCAGGTCAAGGCAGCCGTCGCCTGGCTGAACTTCAAGACCCTCACGATCGGCAAGGGGCAGTTCCAGTACGACCGCAGCAAGGCCGACGGCCTGCCGGTCGGCCTGCCCCAGCCCGCCTTCTTCACCGGCGCGGGCAAGGCCAAGGACGACGAACTGAAGGCGGCGAGCGCCACCATGCCGGTCGCCAACTTCAAGCCCTTCCTGGACAACCCGGTGCCCGGCAAGCCGGAGCCGGTCAAGGCGCAAGAGGTCTACAAGGTCCTCGACAAGGTGGTGTCGGGCGTCCTCACCAACAAGAACGCCGATCCCGCCCAACTGCTCGGCGAGGCCGAGAAGTCGGTCAACCAGGTACTGGGGAACCAGTAGCGGCCCGGGTGGGCCCGGCGGTGAGCCTCCCCGCCCCCCGGTCCCACCCGCCCCACCCCCAGACGGCGACGATCCACCAAGGAGCGAGCGGCGATGTCGGCCCCCACCCTGCCCCGGGACTCCCGCGCGGAGTTCCTCCGGGCCTTCAAGCGCAACCTCACGGCCCACGGCTTCCTGATCGGCGCCGTCCTCTGCTTCTCCTTCTTCTCCTGGTACCCGATGGTCCGGGAGTTCCTGCTGGCCTTCCAGAAGACCGAGGGCGGCGCCACCCGCTGGGTCGGATGGGACAACTTCCGCTATGTCTTCGCGGACCCGAACGTCTGGCAGGCCTGGCGCAACACCCTGCTCTTCACCGGACTCGCCCTGCTCCTCGGGTTCCTGGTCCCCTTCGTGGTCTCCCTCGTGCTGAACGAGTTCCGCCACGCGCAGGGCTACCTGCGGCTGCTCGTCTACCTGCCGGTGATGATGCCGCCGGTGGCCTCGATCCTGCTCTTCAAGTACTTCTACGATCCCGGCTACGGCCTCTTCAACCGGGCGCTGGAGTTCCTGCACCTCCCGGCGCAGGACTGGCTGCAGTCCACCGACACCGCGATGCTCTCCGTCGTCATCGCCTCCACCTGGATGAACATGGGCGGCGCGACGCTGATCTACCTGGCCGCCCTCCAGGGCGTCCCGGGCGAGCTCTACGAGGCCGCCGAACTCGACGGGGCCGGACTGCTGCGCAAGATCTGGCACGTCACGATCCCGCAGACCAAGCTCATCCTCTCGCTCATGCTGCTGATGCAGATCATCGCGACGATGCAGGTCTTCGTCGAACCCTTCCTGCTGACCGGCGGCGCCGGGCCCGAGGGATCGACCACCACCGTCGTCGTCCTCATCTACCAGTACGCCTTCAGCTTCAACCAGTACGGCGGCGCCGCGGCCCTCGGCCTGTGCCTGCTCGTCCTGCTCGCGGGCTTCTCCGCCCTGTACGTCCGCCTCAGCCGCGACAACGAGAACTGACCAGGAACCCGCCGGGGGAGTACTTCACATGGCAGAGCGCACGCTGATATCACCGGCCCAACTCGGCCGCACCCGGGGCAAGATCCTCTACTGGACCGTGCTCGTCCTGGTCGTGGCCGGCTTCACCCTCGCCTTCCTCGGCCCCCTCTACTGGATGGTGGCGAACGGCCTCAAAAGCACGGAGGAGTTCGCCCAGGTCCCGCCGACCCTGGTGCCCGACTCCCTGCACACCGCGAACTACGAGGCCGCCTGGAAGGTCATGGACCTCGCCAAGCTGCTGTTCAACACCCTCTATTACGCCTTCGGGGCCCTCGCCTTCCAGCTCGTCCTCGACGTGGCCGCCGCCTACTCGCTGTCCCGGTTGCGGCCCGTCTTCGGCAAGGCCGTGCTCGGCATGATGCTGGCGACCCTGATGATCCCGGCGACCGTCCTCGTCGTACCGCAGTACCTCACGGTCCTGGACATGCCGATCATCGAGCGGAACCTGCTGAACACGCCGTGGGTGATCTGGCTCCCGTCCGTCACCAACGCCTTCAGCATCTTCCTGCTGAAGCGGTTCTTCGACTCCATCCCGCAGGAGATCCTCGACGCCGCCGCCATCGACGGGGCGAGCGCCCTGCGCATCCTGCGCTCCATCGTCCTGCCGATGTCGCGGCCCATCCTCGGAGTCGTGTCGATCTTCGCGATCGTCGGTGTCTGGAAGGACTTCCTCTGGCCCATGCTCACCCTTCCGGACCCCGCCCTGCAGACCCTCAACGTCGGCATCTACTCGTTGTCCACGGGGGTCCCCGAGAACCACCTCATCGCCGCGCTCGCGATGGCCTCGGCGCCCACGCTCGTCATCTTCCTGATCTTCCAGCGCAACATCATGAGCGGTCTGACGGCGGGCTCCCTCAAGGGCTGACCACCCCGATCCCCAGCTCCGCCGCCGTGCCCGGCCGCCCCCTGCGAAAGGACCCCTCCGTGGCTGACTTTCCCCTGCCCCGACCCGCCGCCGACTGGTGGCGCACGGCCGCCATCTACCAGGTGTACGTACGCAGCTTCGCCGACGGCGACGGGGACGGCACCGGTGACCTCGCAGGCGTCCGGGGCCGCCTCCCCTACCTCGCCGACCTGGGCGTGGACGCCCTCTGGTTCACCCCCTGGTACCTCTCCCCGCTCGCCGACGGCGGCTACGACGTCGCCGACTACCGCACCATCGACCCCGCCTTCGGGACCCTGGCCGAGGCGGAGAAGCTCATCGCCGAGGCCCGTGAGCTGGGCATCCGCACCATCGTCGACATCGTCCCGAACCACGTGTCCGACCGGCACGCCTGGTTCCGGGCCGCCCTCGCCGCCGGCCCCGGCAGCCCGGAGCGGGAGCTGTTCCACTTCCGACCCGGCCGCGGCGAGCACGGCGAACTGCCCCCCGGGGACTGGCCCTCGCAGTTCAACGGCGCCGACACCTGGACGCGGGTGCCCGACGGGGAGTGGTACCTGCACCTGTTCACCCCGCAGCAGCCCGACCTGAACTGGGACCACCCGGCCGTGCGCCGGGAGCACGAGGAGGTGCTGCGCTTCTGGTTCGAGCGCGGGGTGGCCGGCGTACGGATCGACTCCGCCGCCCTGCTCGCCAAGGACCCCGCGCTGCCCGACCTGGCGGGCCGCTCCCCGGAGCCCTGGCCGGGCGAGACCCACCCGTACATCGACCGCGACGAACTGCACGCCGTCTACCGCTCGTGGCGCGCCATCGCCGACGAGTACGGCGCGGTCTTCGTCGGGGAGGTCTGGCTGCCCGACTCCGAGCGCTTCGCCCGCTACCTGCGCCCCGACGAGCTGCACACCGCGTTCAACTTCTCCTTCCTCAGCTGCCCGTGGGACGCCGGACGGCTGCGCACCTCGATCACGGAGACCCTCGCCGAGCACGCCCCGGTCGGAGCCCCGGCCACCTGGGTCCTCTGCAACCACGACGTGACCCGTACGGTCACCCGCTACGGCCGCGCCGACACCGGCTTCGACTTCGCGGCCAAGGCTTTCGGGACCCCGACCGACCTGCGGCTCGGCACCCGGCGGGCGCGCGCCGCCGCCCTGCTGACGCTGGCCCTGCCCGGCGCCGTGTACGTCTACCAGGGCGAGGAGCTGGGACTCCCCGAAGCCGACGTGCCGATCGGCCGCATCCAGGACCCGATGCACTTCCGGTCCGGCGGCACCGACCCCGGGCGGGACGGCTGCCGGGTGCCGCTGCCCTGGACCGCCGAGCCCTGGAACGAGCCGTGGCTGCCGCAGCCCGCCGACTGGCCGGCGTACGCGGCCGACCGGCAGGACGGCGACCCGGACTCCATGCTCACCCTCTACCGGACCGCCCTCGGGCTGCGCCGCGCGGCGGCCGGATTCGGCGGGGGCGCGCTGGAGTGGCTGAACGCGCCGCCCGGGGTGCTGGCCTTCGCCCGCCCCGACGGGCTGCTCTGCGTGGCCAACCTGTCCGGGGGGCCGGTCGCGCTGCCGGCCCACACGAGTCTCCTGCTGGGCAGCTCCGCCCTTGACGACACGGGGCTGCTCCCGCAGGACACGGCGGTCTGGCTGCGGACCTGACGCCGCGGCCGGACCGCCGGCACCACCGCCCGCACGGCCGGGTCATCCCATGCGCCGCGGGCGCGGGCCGGGGGCCCGCGCCCGTCAGGGCATCGGCCGGGGCGGGCGGGGGCCCTGGTACTGGCCGCTGGGCCGCATGCGCAGCGGCCGCTCCTGGTACTCCTCCAGCGCGTGCGCGATCCATCCCGCCGTTCGTGCCACGGCGAACACCGTCTCCCCGGCCTGCGCCCGCATCCCGTACGACACCGTCAGCACGGCCAGCGCCAGGTCCACGTTCGCGTGCAGCCCGGGCCTGCGGGCGGCGGTCGTGGCCACCACCTCCCGGGCCGCCGCCAGCGCCGGCCCCGCCTGGGGCAGCGCCTCCAGACGGGCGAACAGCGCGCTCGCCCGCGGGTCCTCGCCCCGGTACAGCCGGTGTCCCAGCCCCGGCACGCGCCGTCCCGCCCGCAGGTGGTCGGCCACGACGGGCGCGGCGCCGTCGCCCCGCTCCAGCGCCTCGGCCAGCATCCCGTGGGCGAGCCGCCCGGCCGCCCCGTGCAACGGTCCCTCCAGGACGCCGAGTCCGGCGGACACCGCCGCGTACGGATGCGCCCGCGCCGACGCGGCCACCCGTACGGCCAGGGTCGACGCGGCCAGGTCGTGGTCGATCAGCAGCCCGAGCGCCAGATCGAGCACGGCCAGCGCGTCCGGGTCCGGCTCCCGCGCCGTCAGCCGCGGCCACAGCTGCCGGGCGATGCGGCCGTCCCCGGCCCACTGCGCCCGCCCCACCACGGGCAGCGCCCCGACCAGCGTCGGAATCAGGCAGCGGGCGGAGCCCAGTACGGCCTCGGGGGAGAGGTCGAAGCGCAGCGGATCCGTGACGGCGGCCGCCGCCGTCGCCACCCTCAGCCGGTCGGCCGGCCCGCTGTGCCCGGGCAGCGCGTCCACCGCCCGCCGGGCGGCGGCCAGGGTCTCCGGGGGAGCGGTGAACCGCGCCCCGCGGGGCAGGGCGCCGGTCCAGAGCCACTCGGCGACCTCTTCGCAGGGGTGCGCCGAGGCCAGCTCCACCGCGTCGACGCCCCGGTAGTAGTACCGGTCGTCCTCGATGAGGGTCAGCGAGGTCCGGACCGAGAGTTCCCCCGCCGGAACCGCCGCCTCACGCCTGCTGCGCACGGCGAGCGCCTCCACCTCGCGCGCGTCGAAGGTGCTGCCGCGGCCCACCGGGTCCCGCCGGCTCGTGAGCTGGCCGCGGCTGACGTAGGCGTACACGGTCGCGGGCTTCACCCCGAGCAGCTCGGCCGCCTGCCGGGTGGTGAGCCGTCCCTCTTCGTCCATGCACAACACCCTATCCACATTGATTGAATCAACATTGACAATGATTACATCAATCATCGATGGTCGATCCATGAACACCACCGTCGAAGTACCCCGCGGTCTCGCGGGAGTCGTGGTCACCGAGACCGAACTGGGCGACGTCCGAGGCCGTGAGGGCTTCTACCACTACCGTCAGTACTCCGCCGTCGAGCTCGCCGACAGCCGGGGCTTCGAGGACGTGTGGCACCTGATGTTCCGCGGCACGCTCCCGGCGGACGCCGCCGAGAGCGCCGCGTTCGCCGCCGAGGTCGCACCGCTGCGCAGGCTGCCCGCCGCCGTCCGGGACGCCCTGCCGGGCCTCGCCCGGGCCACCGCCCTCTCCGGACCCCTCGCCGGGCTGCGGACGGCGCTCTCGCTCCTGGGCGCGTCCGCCGGCTTCCGCCCCGTCTTCGACCTCGACCCCGGCCGCCGGGCCGCCGACGCGCTGGCCGCCTGCGCCGCCGTACCGACCCTGCTCACCGCCCTGCACCGGCTGGGGCAGGGGCAGGAGCCGGTCGAACCGCGTGAGGACCTCCCGTACGCCGCCAATTACCTCTACATGCTGACCGGCCGCGCGCCCGACCCGGTCCGGGCCCGCGCGGTCGAGCGGTACCTCGTCTCCACCATCGACCACGGATTCAACGCCTCGACCTTCACCGCCCGCGTGATCGCCTCCACCGGCGCCGACGTCGTGGCCTGCCTGACCGGCGCCGTCGGCGCACTCTCCGGACCTCTGCACGGCGGTGCCCCGAGCCGGGCCCTGGACACCCTGGACGCCATCGGCACCGTCGACCGCATCGAGCCGTGGATCCGCGAGCGGGTGCTCGCGGGTGACCGGATCATGGGCTTCGGGCACCCGGTCTACCGGACCGAGGACCCGCGCTCGCGCATGCTCCGCGACATCGCCCTGGGCTTCGGCGGACCGCTGGTGGAGTTCGCGGTCGAGGTCGAGCGCCAGGTCGAGCGGATCCTCGCCGAGCTCAAGCCGGGCCGTGAGCTGCACACCAACGTGGAGTTCTACGCCGGCGTGGTCATGGAACTGTGCGGGCTGCCGCGTGCCATGTTCACGCCGACCTTCTGCGCGGCCCGCGTCGTCGGCTGGAGCGCGAACATCCTGGAACAGGCCGCCGATTCGAAGATCATCCGTCCCGCCGCCCGCTATGCCGGACCTCCCGCGCCGCGACCGGTCCCGCCCCGCGGCTGACTACGATCGACCGGGTGAACAGCAGGCAGCCCGTCCCCGTCGTCGTCCTCGCCGGTTTCCTCGGCTCGGGCAAGACCACCGTGCTCAACCACCTCCTCACCCACCGGGGAGGCACCCGCATCGGCGTCGTCGTCAACGACTTCGGCTCGATCGAGGTCGACGCCATGTCGGTGGCCGGCCGGCTCGGCGACTCGATGGTCTCCCTCGGCGGCGGCTGCCTGTGCTGCGCCGTCGACGGCAGCGAGCTCGACGCGTACCTGGAGAAGCTGGCGGCGCCCGCCCACCGCATCGACGTGATCGTCATCGAGGCGAGCGGGCTGGCCGAGCCCCAGGAGCTGATCCGGATGCTGATGGCCGGCGAGAACCCCGACGTCCGCTACGGCGGCATGGTGCAGGTCGTGGACGCGGCCGAGTTCGACGCGACCCGGCGCAAACACCCGGAGACCGACCGGCACCTCGCGGTCGCCGACCTGGTCGTGCTCAACAAGACCGACCGGGTGGACCCCGCCGAGCGGGCCCGGATCGAGGCGGTCCTCGACGCGCTCTGCGCCCCGGGCACCCCACGGGTCGGCGCCGAACACGGCCGGATCGATCCGGAGCTGCTCTTCGACCGCCGGCCCTGGACCGAGACCCGCGGACAGCTGTCCTTCGAGGACCTGCTCGCGCAGGCCGACGGGCCCGGGCGCGAGCAGGGCCCCGATTGCGGTCCCGGGCACGAACACGGCCCCGGGCACGAACACGGCCCCGGGTGCGGCCACGGCCGCGCCTCCCACCCGCACGCGGCCTACGAGAGCGTGGAGTTCACCTCCCGCGAAGCCCTCTCGCCGCGCCGGTTCATCGACTTCCTCGACCGCCGCCCGCCCGGCCTCTACCGGATCAAGGGCTTCGTCCACTTCGGCGTACCCGGACACGGGGAACGGTACGAGGTCCACGCGGTCGGCCGCTTCCTCCGCTTCGCCCCGGGGCCCTGGGGACGGGGCGGAGCGCGCCTGACCCAGCTGGTCCTGATCGGCTCCGGCATCGACGCCGCCGGGCTGCTCCGCGACCTGGAGGACTGCCGTGAGCCCGCGCCGCACGAGCTGGGCCCCGAGAGCATGTGGGGCGTACTGCGGTACGTGGCGCGGCCCGGGCGGGAGCCCGACCGCACCGAGGAGTGACCCGCTCGCCGGCCGGGCCGGGTGCCACGGCACGCACCCCGGGCACGCCCCGCCCGCGCCGACACGCACCGCGGGCAGGCCGCCCCCGCACCCGGGGCGATCCCCTGGTCCTACGCGACCTCGATGCCGTACTCCCGCAGCAGGTCTTCCAGGCCGCCCCGGTAGCCCTTGCCGCCGATCACGAAGTCCCAGTCGCCGTTCCCCCGGCGCCGGAACGAGCCGAGGACCAGGGCCGTCTCGCCCGCCCTGCCGTCGGAGACCTCCAGCCACCCGGCCTCCGCGCCCGCCGCGTCGAGGAGCCGGATGCGGGCGTCCGTGAATCCGGCCAGGTCGCCGTGCGGGTCGGCCTCCGGGTCCACGGCGGCCACCAGGACCAGGCGGTCGGCCTCCTGCGGCAGGGCGTCGAAGGACACCTCGACGGCCGCCCGGTCGGGCGCCGCGTGCGCGCGCGAGCGGACCGAGCCGTCGGGGGTCCGCGGGTTGTTGAAGAAGACGAAGTGGTCCTCGCTCAGCACCCGGCCGCCCGCGCAGACGAGTGCGCACACGTCCAGCGCCACCGAACCCGACCAGGACATGCCGAGCACGTTGTGGTCGGCGGACGGGCCGGGCTCGGGTTCGGGCGCGCGCCGCGCCGCGACGCCCCCGGCCGCGTCCCCCAGCCGCCCCCGCAGCCCGTACTGGTGCAGCAGCTCCACGAGCGCGTCACCGGGAACCAACTCCAGCGGCTTGCCGTTGGCGAAGGTGTACGACCCCGGTCCGAAGGTCGCGGTGGTGACCAGCACCCCCTTGTTCGCCCCCTTGTCCTGGACCGTGCCGTACAGGTCCCGTACCGCCGTGGGCGGCACGGTGTTCCGGTAGCGCTTGACCTGCACCACGATCCGACCGCCCCGGATCGGGGCCGGGTCCAGTGCCTCGACGTCCACGCCGCCGTCGCCCGACCGCTGCGTGGTCACCGCCTCCATGCCCATCGCCCGGAACAGCTCGGCGACCAGGTTCTCGAAGGCGATCGGGTCCATCGCGAACAGGTCCGGTTCGCCATCGCCGCCGGCGTCACCGCCGCCGTGGCTCACGACCCCACCGCCGACCTCCTCCGGCCGGCGGCCCGGACGTACGGCGGTCAGCTGGTCCGGCCGCGCCGACAGCTGCCCGCGCACCCCCTCCACCAGGCAGTCCACCGCGCTGACCTGCTCCAGCCGGAGCCCCGCGAACGCGGTGCGCGCCGCCTTCGCGGTCGCGAGTATGAACTGTGCCTCGTGCCCCGTCGCCGGATCGGGGCAGTCCACGAAGCCGTTGACCGCGACCGAGTCCAGCACGCCGAACTCGTCCGCCGCGTACAGCTCGCGCACGACCAGCAGCATGCACTGCGCCAGCAGGTCCCGGTACAGCGACCGCCGCTCCGTGGCCGGACGGGGCCTGACCTTGTCCTGGCCCGTGCTCGGCAGGTACTGCACCGACCTGGCCTCCGGCACCACCGCGTACCCGGGGAGCTCCCAGTCCAGCACCAGCTCGCGCGCGCCGGGGTCGTACGCCGCCGCCACCTGCCTCGGCAGCGCCTCGGGCCAGGCCGCCGAGGCGTAGAGGGCGGCCGAGAAGTACTCCACCACCGCCTCCGCGTCACCGCCGCGCAGTGCCGCGGCCAGCTCGGCCAGCCCGCTGTTGTGCGCCCGGACCTCGGAGAGCCGGTCCGCAGCCCACCGGTCGTACTGCTGCCGGTACGCGGCCAGCTCCTGCTGCCGCCGGCCCTCCGCGGCGTGGGCCGCCTGCCAGGCCCCGGCGTACCGGGCGTGCGCCTCGCGCTCCGCCTGGGCCCGCTGGCCCGAGCCGAGGGTCCAGCCGTCGCCCTGCTGCTGGAACTGCTCGATGCGCGGCATCGGTACGGGGTGCGCGAGGGTCCCGGGGGCGAACGGCTCCAGCCGGTCGGACCGGACCAGGCCGGCCATCCGGAAGACCGGCGCCCGGCACCCCGCGACCAACAGCCCCTGGAGGGCCTCCACCTCGGCGTCGAGCATGGCGGTCCGCCGCTGCGCCTCGGCCTCGCGGTGCCGGCGCTGGTCGCGCGCCGCCTCCCGCTCGTAGGTCCGCTGACGGCGCTCGGCCTCCCGCTGCTGAACCTGCAGCGTCTGCTGTTGGCGGCGCTGCGCCTGCGCCCACTCCCCGATCAGGCCGCTGCTCGACCGACGGCTCATCAGCTCTGTCTCCCCCCACCGCGTGCATCGGGGAAAACACTAGTCGGCGTGCGGGGTGTCCGGACCGGGTCCGGCAAGTACCAGCTCAACATCACCGGCCGCGGCAAGGTCGCCCTGATG
>NZ_JBEOXU010000016.1:0-72011 GCF_040296725.1 Streptomyces sp. NPDC002044 | reverse complement strand
TCCCCCCCCACCCCGCCCACTCGGGTTGAAATCGTCGGTTGTACTGGGTCCGGGCGGGGGCCCGCCCGGCCCCTGCGCCCCGGGTTCCCCCCCCGCGGCCGCCCGGGGCCCCCCCCCCGGCCCCCCGCCGTCCGCTTCTTCGTGGGCCCCGCGCTCCGTGCCCGTTCCCCGTGCCCGTTCCTACGCCTGGGTTCGGGCCTGCGGCGGGGCGGGTGACGGCTCCGCCGCCGTGGACGCCGTCGACGGCACGGACCACGACGACAGCATCCGCAGGGCGTCGGACGACGGGGAGCCGGGCGCGGGGTGGAAGACCACCAGCGCCTGCTCCGCGTCGTCGGGCAGCCGCAGGGTCTCGAAGGCCAGGCTCAGTTCGCCCACCAGTGGATGCCGCAGCCGCTTCACCCCGTGGGTCTTGTCCGCGGCGACCGTGTGCGCCGCCCACAACTGCCGGAACTCCTCGTTCTTCACCGACAGCTCACCGACGAGCGCGGAGAGCTGCTCGTCCTCCGGGTGGCGGCCCGCGTACATCCGCAGGTTGCTCACCACCTCGCACGCCCGGCACTCCCAGTCCGCGTACAGCTCGGCCGTCGCCGGGTCGAGGAACACCAGCCGCACGAGGTTGCGTTCCTGCGCGGGCAGCGCCCCGAAGTCCCCGAAGACCGCCGCGGCCGGCCGGTTCCAGGCGATGACGTCCTGCCGGCGCCCCACCAGGTACGCGGGTACGCCGTCCATGGCGTCCATCAGCGTGCGCAGCTCGGGCCGCACCTGCTGGGGGCGGTGCGACCGGCTGCGCTGCTTGCGGGTCCGGGGGCGGGCCAGGTGGGTCAGGTGGGTGTACTCCGTGTCGTCCAGCCGCAGGGCCCGCGCGATGGCGTCCAGGACCTCCGCCGACACGTTGTGCCCGTTGCCCTGCTCCAGCCGCGTGTAGTACGCGACCGAGACCCCCGCCAGCTGGGCCAGCTCCTCCCGGCGCAGCCCCGGGACGCGCCGGTGCCGGCCGTAGTCGGGCAGGCCCACGTCCTCGGGGCGCAGCCGGGCCCGGCGGGAGCGCAGGAACTCGCCCAGTTCGGCTCGCTGATCAAGCTGGTCCATACCGCCAGTATCTCCGGGCGCCGGCCGCGGCGCGGGCCCCATCCTGACCCCGCCAGGGGTAGGTCCGGCAGTCCTAGGCAGGGCAGGGGGCTGGGTGGGCGCGGCCGGGCGGGGCAGGCTGGACCGCGTACCGCGGCGCAGACGCCGCCGCGGTACGGCGAGACGCCGACAGGGCACGTACGGCACGGAACGGCACGTACGGCCGGAGCGGCGCGGCGTCGCACCACACACCCCGCACCCCACCAGCACCACACACCCCACCCGTGTCACCGCTGAGGAGCCCCCACCATGTCCGTCACCCAGGTTTCCGCCTACGCGGCCCCCGCCGCGAAGGCCCCGCTGGAGCGCACCACCGTCCCGCGCCGCCCGGTCGGCGAGCACGACGTCCTCATCGACATCAAGTACGCCGGCATCTGCCACTCCGACATCCACCAGGCCCGCGAGGGCTGGGGCGAGGCGATCTTCCCGATGGTCCCCGGCCACGAGATCGCCGGCGTCGTCGCCGAGGTCGGCGCGGGCGTCACGAAGCACGCGGTGGGCGACCGCGTCGGAGTCGGCTGTTTCGTGGATTCCTGCCGTGAGTGCGAGTACTGCCTGCGCGGCCAGGAGCAGTACTGCGTCCAGGGCATGACCGGCACGTACAACGCCCTCGACAAGAACGGCGAGCCCACCTACGGCGGCTACTCCACGCACATCGTCGTGGACGAGAACTACACCCTGCGGATCCCGGAGGGCGTGGCCCTCGACGTCGCCGCCCCACTGCTGTGCGCCGGCATCACCCTGTACTCGCCGCTGAAGCACTGGGGTGCCGGTCCCGGCAAGAAGGTCGCCATCGTCGGTCTCGGCGGCCTCGGCCACATGGGCGTGAAGATCGCGAACGCGCTCGGCGCCGAGGTCACCGTGCTGTCGCAGTCCCTGCGCAAGCAGGCGGACGGGGTGAAGCTGGGCGCCTCCCACTACTACGCCACGAGTGACGAGACGACCTTCGAGAAGCTGGCCGGCAGCTTCGACCTGATCGTCTCCACCGTGTCGGCCCCGCTGCCGCTGGACTCCTACCTGGCGCTGCTGAAGGTCGACGGGGCGTTCGTGAACGTCGGCGCCCCCGAGGAGCCGGTGTCGCTGAACCTGTTCTCCGTGATCGGCGGCCGCAAGACCCTCGCCGGATCGATGATCGGCGGCATCCCCGAGACGCAGGAGATGCTGGACTTCTGTGCCGAGCACGGCCTGGGGGCGGAGATCGAGCTGATCGGCGCCGACCAGATCAACGAGGCGTATGACCGGGTCGTGGCCAGCGACGTGCGCTACCGCTTCGTGATCGACACGTCGACCATCTGAGCACGGCGGGCCCCACGGCGGGCCCCCGGCGGGCCCCGGTGGGTGCGGTGGGTGCGGCGGCGGCCACGGCGGGCGCGTGTCACACGTTCTTCACGCCCCGTGCATGGTCTCGGCAGGGCTGCCGCGCGGATGATCTCCTCACCGCCCGCCCGCAGCCCAGGAGTTCGAGATGCCCAGCCGCCGACACTTCCTCGCCGGATCGGCGGCCGCCGCCGGCCTCGCCGCCCTCGCGCAGCTCCCGGCGGCGGCGCCCGTGGCCGCCGCCGGAACGCCCGCCGGGGCGGCCGCGGGGGCCGAGGGCCCCGCGGGCCCGCCCCACCTGGTGGTGATCCTGGCCGACGACCTGGGCTACGGCGACCTCGGCGCGTACGGCCAGAAGCTGATCGCGACCCCGCGCCTGGACCAACTGGCCGCGCAGGGGCTCAGGTTCACCGACGCCTACGCCGCCGCAGCCGTCTGCGCGCCCTCCCGGGCCGCGCTGCTGACCGGCCTGCACACCGGCCACGCCGCCGTCCGCGCCAACCCGGGCGGCGGCGGCCCGGGCGCCCTCGGCGCCGGGGACACCACCTTCGCGGAGGTGCTCCGGGCGCGGGGCTACCGTACGGGCCTGTTCGGCAAGTGGGGCTTCGGCCCCGAGGCCGGGGACCAGCCGAGCCACCCGGGCGCGCGGGGCTTCGAGGAGTTCTACGGGTACATCGACCACGGGCACGCCCACCAGTACTACCCCTCGTACCTCTGGCACAACGGCGCCAAGGAGCCGGTGGCGGCGGGCACCTTCGCCCCCGACGCCATCGCCGCGCGCGCCCTCGGCTTCATCGACGCGCACGCGGGCGGCCCGGACCCCTTCCTGCTCTTCCTGACCCCCAACCTCCCGCACGCGCCGAGTGAGGTCCCCGACCTCGGCGCGTACGCCTCGAAGCCCTGGACCCGGGAGAACAAGGCGCACGCGGCCCAGATCAGCCTCCTCGACGCCCAGGTCGGCGCGGTCGTGGACCGGCTGGCCGCGCGGGGCGTCGCGGACCGCACCGTCGTCCTGTTCGCCTCGGACAACGGACCGCACGAGGAGGGCGGGGTGAACCCGGACCTCTTCGACGCCAACGGCCCCCTGCGCGGCTACAAGCGCAACCTGTACGAGGGCGGCGTGCGGGTCCCGCTGATCGCCTGGGCCCCGGGCCGGATCGCCCCCGGCACCACCAGCGCCCGCCCGACCCCGCTGTACGACGTGCTGCCCACCCTGGCCGAGCTGGCGGGGGCCCCGGCCCCCGCCGACATCGACGGCCTGTCGGCGGCCCCCGTGCTGAACGGCTCCGCGGCCCTCGCGCCGCTCCACGACCACCTGTACTGGTACCGCGACGAACAGGGCGTCACCAGCCGGGCCAACGCGGCGGACGGCGGCCGGGCCAAGCGGGTCGCGGAGGCGGTCCGCAAGGACCGGTGGAAGGCGGTGCGGTTCGCCCCGGCCCGGGACCTGGGGGCCCCTGACGCGCAATGGCAGTTCGAGCTGTACGACCTGGGCGCGGACGCCGGCGAACAGCGCGACGTGGCCGCCGCCCACCCGGCGGTGGTCTCCGCGCTGACGGCCCTGCTGCGTTCGTCCTGGTCCGACACCTACCCGCGCCGCCCGTGGGGTCTGACCGCGACCGTGTCCGCGGACGCCGCCACGGTCACCACCCGCCTGTCCAACGGCACCGCCCGCCCCTGGCCGGACGCCCGCGTCAGCCTCCCGGTACCGGCCGGCTGGACGGCCGTCCCGGCGGGCCCGGTGAGCGCCGCCCCGCTGGCCCCGGGGGCCGCGCTGACCACCGTGTGGACGGTGACCGCGCCGACGCCGTCGCCCGCGCCCGCCGTGCTGACGGCGGCCGCGACGACCTCGGCGTACCGCTTCTCGGCGCCCGTCCGCCTCACCCCGCTCCCGGCCCCGCCGGCCCGGGACAGCTGGCTCAGCGACCTGCCGTGGGTCTCGGCGGCCAACGGCTGGGGCCCGGTGGAGATCGACCGCTCCAACGGCCGCAAGGAGGCGGGCGACGGCACCCCGATCGCCTTCGGCGGCGTCACGTACGCCAAGGGCCTGGGCGTCCACGCCCCGTCGGAGCTCGTCTACCACCTGGGCGGGCGGGGCTCCCGCTTCACGGCGCTCGTCGGTATCGACGACTTCTCGAAGAAGCAGTCCGCGGCCGGCGCCACCCGCGCCACCGTCCGCGGCGACGGCCGCGTCCTGTTCACCACGCCGGTCCTGACGGGCGCGTCGGGCCCCGTCCCGCTCGACGTGGACGTCCGCGGCGTCCGCCTGCTCCACCTGGTGGTGGAGGACGCCAACGCCAGCTCCTCCTTCGACCACACCTCCTGGGCGAGCCCCCGCGTGACGGTGATCTGACGGGGCTCCCATGAGCGAGATTCTGGACCCGGCGCCGGCGTACCCAGCGCAACGGCCGCGCCCCACCCGAACGGGTGAGGCGCGGGAACCGGCCCCGGACCGGGCTACTCCGCCCGGGCCACGCCGATCGGGCAGGAGACGCCCGTGCCGCCGGTGCCGCAGTAGCCGCCGGGGTTCTTGTCCAGGTACTGCTGGTGCCCTGCCTCCGCCGGCCAGAAGGGGCGCTCGGAGGCCGGGAGGACCGCCGTGGAGATCTGGCCGTGTCCCGAGGCCGTCAGGACCTGCTGGTAGGCCGTACGGGAGGACTCGGCCGCCGCCTGGTGGGCGGGGGAGTGGGTGTAGACCGCCGAGCGGTACTGGGTGCCGACGTCGTTGCCCTGGCGGAAGCCCTGGGTTGGGTCGTGGGACTCCCAGAACAGCTTCAGCAGGGTCTCGTAGGAGACGGCCGACGGGTCGAAGACCACCCGGACGACCTCCGTGTGGCCGGTACGGCCCGAGCAGACCTCCTCGTACGTCGGGTTCTCCGTGAAGCCGCCCTGGTATCCGGCGAGCGTGGTCCACACCCCCGGGGTCTGCCAGAACGTGCGCTCCGCGCCCCAGAAGCAGCCCAGCCCGAAGTCGGCGACCTCCAGACCGGCGGGATAGGGCCCCGAGAGCGGGTTGCCGAGGACGGTGTGGCGCTCGGGGACGGCGAACAGCGGCTCCGGGCGGCCCGTGAGGGCCTCCTCGCGGGTGGGGAGCTCGGGCGTGCGGCGGTACGAGAACATGGATTCCCTCCTTGTTGCAGTGTCAACGGGCGAGGGCGGGCCGGGATTCCCGACCCGCCCCCGCCCGGCCCGCTCCAGCGCGGCCGGCGTCAGTGCGGCAGAGTCGCCGGGGAGCCGCCGTTCGCCTCGTAGCCCGCCACGGCCAGGGCGCGGTGCACCGCGTACGACGCCGCCGGGTCCGGCGTCGCCGACCACGGCAGGGCGCCCACGTACCCGTCCACGTGCCGCACCTGCTCCATCGCCTCCGCCCAGCGCTCCATGCTGACCAGGAACGACAGCAGCAGGTGCCGTACGTGCGCCAGCATCGGATCGTCCTGCCGCGCCGTGTGCACCGCGTACAGCGCGCCCTCCACGGCCCGCGTCACGACCGCGCTCTGCCAGAAGCTCCCGACCAGGACCACGTCCGGCAGGTTCTCGTACAGCCCGAACAGCGGCAGCGCCGCCAGCAGCGAGCCCTTCGGGGCGCGGGCCGCCGCCGCGTGCGAGAACGCGTCGGCCTTCTCCCGCGAGCCGTGCCACTTCTCGCCCCAGTAGTGCAGCGCCGCGATGTGCGCGCCCATGTGGTCCGGCGCGCGGTCGATGACCTTCGCCCACAGCGCGTCGAACTCCGCCTCCGGATAGGCCAGTCCGCGCGCGATGGCCAGCTCCGTGATGTACGGGACCGGGTCGCCCGGCGCCAGCAGCGCGGCCTTGCGGCACGCCTCCCGCGCCTCCTCCAGGATGATGCGGTGGTCCTGCGAACCGACCCCGCCCGAGTGCCGCCACGCCTGCTGCACCAGCAGCTCGGCGTGGACCTGCGCGCCGCCCGCGTCCTTCTCCGCCTCCAGCCGCCACGCCTTCAGCCACCGCGCGCCCGCCCCCGGCTGCTGTACGAGCTCCAGCGCCGCCGCGCCGCCGAACGCCTGCACGCGCTGCCAGCGCCGCTCACCCTCCTTCGGGGTGCCGGCCAGCAGCCCCGAGGCCGCCTGCCACGTTCCGCCGCGCTGCACGTTGCCGAGGGCGTCCATCAGGTCCTGGTCGGGACCGGGCACGCGGATGTCGAGCTGCTCCTGCCGGGCGAATCCGTAGTTCTCGGGGTCGGCGGCGTCGGGGCTGCCGGGCGCGGCCAGCCGGATGCCGCCGCGCTTGCGCCGTATGTACGGGCCGACGATGGCCACGAGCAGGCCGATCGAGAACAGCAACCACAAAATCTCCATGGGTCAAGCGAACCAGACCGGGGGGTGCACAGGCCAATAGAGGGGGTGCCTCAGGTGGGGCATAGCATCGGACCATGAGCGACCACAGCCACGAGCACCAGAGCTTCGAGACCCGCGCCATCCACGCGGGCAATACGGCGGACCCCCGGACCGGTGCGGTCGTGCCCCCGATCTACCAGGTATCCACGTACAAGCAGGACGGCGTCGGCGGCCTGCGCGGAGGCTACGAATACAGCCGCAGCGGCAACCCGACCCGCACCGCGCTGGAGGAGAACCTCGCGGCGCTGGAGGGCGGCCGGCGCGGCCTCGCCTTCGCGTCCGGGCTCGCCGCCGAGGACTGCCTGCTCCGTACGCTGCTCTCCCCGGGCGACCACGTGGTCATCCCGAACGACGCGTACGGCGGAACCTTTCGCCTCTTCGCGAAGGTCGTCTCCCGCTGGGGCGTGGAGTGGTCGGTGGCCGACACCTCCGACCCGGACTCGGTGCGGGCGGCCCTGACCCCGAAGACCAAGGTCATCTGGGTCGAGACCCCCTCCAACCCGCTCCTCGGCATCACCGACATCGCCGTGGTCGCGGACATCGCGCGCACGGCCGGCGCCAAGCTGGTCGTCGACAACACCTTCGCCTCGCCCTACCTCCAGCAGCCGCTGGCCCTGGGCGCCGACGTCGTCGTGCACTCGCTGACCAAGTACATGGGCGGGCACTCCGACGTGGTCGGCGGTGCGCTGGTCACCGCCGACGCGGCGCTCGGCGAGGAGCTGTTCTACCACCAGAACGCCATGGGCGCGGTGGCCGGCCCCTTCGACTCGTGGGTCGTGCTGCGCGGCATCAAGACGCTGGCCGTCCGCATGGACCGGCACGCGGAGAACGCGGGCAAGGTCGTCGAGATGCTGACCCGCCACCCGAAGGTCACCCAGGTCCTGTACCCGGGCCTGCCCGGGCACCCGGGCCACGAGGTCGCCGCCAAGCAGATGCGCAACTTCGGCGGGATGATCTCCTTCCGGGTCGCCGGCGGCGAGGAAGAGGCCGTCGCGGTGTGCGGCCGTACCAAGATCTTCACGCTGGCCGAGTCCCTGGGCGGCGTCGAGTCGCTGATCGAGCACCCGGGCCGCATGACGCACGCGTCGGTGGCCGGCTCGGCCCTGGAGGTCCCGGCGGACCTGATCCGCCTGTCGGTGGGCATCGAGAACGCCGATGACCTCGTGGCGGACCTGGTGCGGGCGCTGGGCTAGCCGTGCCCCTGGCGGGGGGCTGCCGGTGTTCGTGCCGGTGCCCCTCGCCTCCCGCTGGGCGGGGCCCGTGTCCGTGCGTGCCGCGCCGTTGCCGGGGCTCCGCCCCGGACCCCGCGCCTCAAACGCCGGCGGGGCTGGATGTGCCCCGGCCGGGGCTACCAGCCCTCCAGGGGTGGGGAGATGCCGCTCGGGGGGACCGACCAGGGGCGGGTCAGGGAGGCCCAGACCGTGAAGGCCGTCGCCGCCGCGAGGAGCAGGGCCCAGCCGAGGCGTCGCAGGGCCCGGCGCCGCCGCATGATGCGGGCGCCGCGGGCCGCCGCGCCCGCCGCCAGGCCGGCCGGGATCACCGGGTACGGGGCCTCCAGGGCCTGCCTGACCTCCGCTTCCTTCCGGTCCGGGAACCCGCTCACGCCGCCTCCCGGGACCGCATCGCCGCCACCGCCCGGTTGCACAGCACCCGGACCCGTTCCACCGGCAGCCCCAGCTGGGCCGCCGCGACCTCGTCGGCGACTCCCTCGTACACCCGCAGCACCAGCACGAGCCGTTCCAGCGGGCTCAGCCGGGCCAGCAGGCCCGTACCGCCGTGGTGGCGCCAGCCCGTGCGCGCGAAGGCGGCGCACAGCTCCTGGCGGGTGAAGTCGTACGGGTCGTCCCCGCGCAGCCGCCGCCAGTCCGCGTACGTACGGGCCAGCGCGCCCGCCAGCAGCCGCCGGGCCGGCTCGACGTCGCCGGTCAGCAGGATCGCGACGTGCAGGAGCCGCCCCGCCGCGCCCGCGACGAAGGCCTCGAACTCCGCGTAGGGGCCTCCCCGGTGGTCCACCGCCCGCATAGCGACATAGTGCGGGTACCGGGACCGCCCCGGTCAAGAGGTCGGACGCGGCGAGCCGTTCAGGACGCCGGGCCGGCGTCGGACACGGCCGCCATCAGCTCCGACAGCGACAGGTTGAACCGGGTCAGCAGCCCGGTGAAGGACTCGCGCTCGTCCTCGCTCCAGCCGTCCGTCACGCGCGCCATCAGCTCGCGCCGCGAGGAACGGACCTCCTCCAGCCGCGTCAGTCCCCGGGCGGACAGCGCCAGCACCACGGCCCGCCCGTCCTCCGGGTGCGAGGTCCGCTTGACCAGGCCGCTGTCGACCAGCGGCGCGACCTGCCGGGTCACGGTCGAGGAGTCGATGCCCATGCCGCCGGCGAGCGCCTTGACGCCCATCGGGCCCTCCAGGTCGAGCCGGTTCAGCAGCAGGTACGCGGCGCGGTCCATCGAGTTGCGCGCCTGGCCGACGCCGCCCAGGCGGGTCTGCTCGGCGCGGCGCGCGAAGACCGCCACCTGGTGCTGGAGCGCGTCGAGGAGACCGCCTCCGGCGGGCGCTTCGGCCGCCGCGGGCAGGTCGGAATTGGCCGGGGTGGAAGGCATGGCCGTGGGCTCTCTTCGCGTGGTCCGACAAGGATGGGGGACAGAGTACGCGGCCGTACGGCGGCTCGTACGCCTCGTACGAGAACTCGTGCGGCCCGTGCGCGTGCCCGCTCCGGACCCGTCCCGGATGGCGGGATATCGCCTCTCGCGGGAGTCCGCCCCCGGGCCCGCCCGGGCCGTCGTCTCAGGGGCCGGCGTCCTGAGCCGGGCCGGGCGGGGGCTGCGAGACTGGCGGCATGAACTACCGCGTGCCCCAGCCCGTTCCCCAGGTCATGCTCGACGACGTCCGGGGGGCGCAGAAGATGCTGTCCGGCGTCTCGCGGGTCACCGCGATGGAAGGCAGCCGGCACCTCTCCTCGCTCACCGGGTCCCCGGTCCACTTCAAGTGCGAGAACCTCCAGCGGACCGGCTCCTTCAAGCTGCGCGGGGCGTACGTGCGCATCGCGGGCCTGCGCCCCGAGCAGCGCGCGGCCGGCGTCGTGGCGGCCAGCGCGGGCAACCACGCGCAGGGCGTCGCGCTGGCCTCCGCCCTGCTCGGGGTGCGCTCGACGGTGTTCATGCCGGTCGGGGCGCCGCTGCCGAAGGTGGCCGCGACCCAGGAGTACGGCGCCGAGGTGCGCATGTACGGCGAGGTCGTGGACGAGACGCTGGCCGCCGCCCAGGAGTACGCGGACCGCACCGGGGCGGTGTTCATCCACCCGTTCGACCACCGCGACATCATCGCGGGCCAGGGCACGGTGGGCCTGGAGATCCTGGAGCAGTGCCCCGAGGTGCGCACGATCCTCGTCGGGATCGGCGGCGGCGGCCTCGCCGCCGGGATCGCGGTCGCGGTGAAGGCGCTGCGGCCCGACGTACGGGTCATCGGGGTGCAGGCGGCCGGCGCGGCGGCGTACCCGCCCTCGCTCAAGGTGGGGCACCCGGTGTCGATCGACCACCCGGCCACGATGGCGGACGGCATCAAGGTCGGCCGCCCCGGCGACGTCCCCTTCCACATCATCGGGGAGCTCCTCGACGACGTGCGGACGGTCTCCGAGGACGCGCTCTCCAAGGCCCTGCTGCTCTGCCTGGAGCGGGCCAAGCTCGTGGTGGAGCCGGCCGGGTGCAGCCCGGTCGCCGCCCTGCTGAGCGAGCCCGAGCGGTACGGAGACGGCCCGGTGGTGGCCGTCCTGTCCGGCGGCAACGTGGACCCGCTGCTGCTCCAGCGGATCCTGCGCCACGGCATGGCGGCGGCGGGCCGCTACCTGTCGCTGCGGCTGCGCGTGACGGACCGGCCGGGGGCGCTGGCCGGGCTGCTGGGCGTGCTGTCGGGTTCCGACGCGAACGTCCTGGACGTGAGCCACGTGCGGACCGACCCGCGGCTGGGGCTCACCGAGGTGGAGGTGGAGCTGCACCTGGAGACGAAGGGCCCCGAGCACTGCGCGCAGGTCGCGCGGTCGCTGCACGGCGCGGGGTACAAGGTGATGAGCTGACCCGGCCCGGAACGGACGCGGGTGAGTGGGCGGGGGCGGGAGGGGACCCGGCGGGGGCCGGGTGGTGAGCCGGCGGGTACCGGGGTGAGGGCCAGGTGGGAAAAAGACGTGGCCGTACGCGATATGACGCGATAGGGTCCGCCCGGACGGTGTGGCCCCGGACGCGTCCGGATCCCCCGAACTGCTGGGCGGAGCCCGCCCGGCACCCCTAGGATTTGCCTAGGAAACACCCGATTCGAACACCCGATTCGCACTGGGAGAATCCCTATGCCAGGCGCCATATACGCCGAAGGACTGGTCAAGACCTTCGGCGACGTGCGGGCTCTGGACGGCGTGGACCTCGATGTCCCGGAAGGCACCGTACTGGGCCTGCTCGGCCCCAACGGCGCGGGCAAGACCACGGCCGTACGCGTCCTGACCACCCTCCTGCAGCCCGACAGCGGCAAGGCCGTCGTTGCCGGGATCGACGTGCTCAAGCACCCCAACGAGGTCCGGCGCGCGATCGGCCTCTCCGGCCAGTTCGCCGCCGTCGACGAGTACCTCACCGGCCGCGAGAACCTCCAGATGGTCGGCCGGCTCTACCAGATGAAGGCCAGGGCCGCGAAGGCCCGGGCCGCCGAACTGCTGGAGCGCTTCAACCTCGCCGACGCCGCCGACCGCACCGCCAAGACGTACTCCGGCGGCATGCGCAGGCGCCTCGACCTCGCGGCCGCCCTCGTCGTCAGCCCGCCCGTGATGTTCATGGACGAGCCGACCACCGGACTCGACCCGCGCAACCGCCAGCAGCTGTGGGGGATCATCCAGGAACTGGTCGCCGGCGGCACCACCCTCCTGCTCACCACCCAGTACCTGGAGGAGGCCGACCACCTCGCCCACGACATCTGCGTGGTCGACCACGGCAAGGTCATCGCCCGCGGCACGTCCGACGAGCTCAAGGCGCGCACGGGTGGCGAGCGCGTGGAGGTCGTCGTCCACGAGCGGCACCACATCGGCACGGCCCGCGAGGTCCTCGCCGGATTCGGCAAGGGTGAGACCACCGTCGAGGAGCACACCCGCAAGCTGACCGTGCCGGTCTCCGGCGGCGCCAAGCTGCTCGCCGAGGTCATCCGCGAACTCGACGGCAGGGGCATCGAGATCGACGACATCGGCCTGCGCCGCCCCACCCTCGACGACGTGTTCATCTCCCTGACCGGCCACGCGGCGGAACGGGACACCGGTGAGAACGGCGGCCCCCCGGGCACCCCGGACGGGCCGGGCGCCAAGGGCGGCGCGGCGGACGCCACGGGCCGCGCGGCGGCCCGGAAGGAGACGGCGAAGTGACCCTCACCTCCCCGACCCCGGGCACCTCCCCGAACAGGGAACTCGCGGCGCCCCGCCCCCGCGGCGGCCTCGTCCAGAGCGTCAACGACTCCCTCGTCATCGCCAAGCGCAATCTCATCCGGATGTCCCGCATCCCCGAGATGGTCATCTTCGGACTGATCCAGCCGATCATGTTCGTCGTGCTGTTCAGCTACGTGTTCGGCGGCTCGATGATGATCGGCGGCTCGACCAGTGCCGTCGACTACCGGAACTTCCTGATGGCCGGCATCTTCGCGCAGACCGTCACCTTCGCCACGGCCGGCGCGGGCGCGGGCATCGCGGACGACATGCACAAGGGGCTCATCGACCGGTTCCGCTCGCTGCCGATGGCCCGCGGCGCGGTCCTCACCGGCCGTACCCTCGCCGACCTCGTGCAGACCGCGCTGACCCTGGTGGTCCTGGCGATCGTGGCCCTGATGGTCGGCTGGCGCATCCACGAGGGCATCCCCAAGGCCCTCGCCGGCTTCGCCCTGCTCCTCCTGCTGGGGTACGCGTTCTCCTGGATCGGGGCGCTGATCGGCCTGTCGGTGCGGACCCCGGAGGCGGCCACGTCGGGCGGCCTGATCTGGCTCTTCCCCGTCACGTTCATCTCCAACGCCTTCGTGCCCACCGAGAACATGGCGAGCTGGCTGCAGCCCATCGCCGAGTGGAACCCGTTCAGCGCCACCGTGCAGGCCTGCCGCGAACTCTTCGGCAACCCCGGCGTGTCCACGTCCGACGCCTGGCCGATGGTCCACCCGGTCTGGGCCTCGCTGATCTGGTCGGTGCTGATCGTCGTGGTCTTCCGGACCCTCGCGGTCCGCAAGTACCGCTCGGCGAGCGTCTAGCGCCCGGCGATCTGCGCCCGGCGTGCCGATGCCCGGCCGGGAGGACCCGGCCGGGCATCGGCACGTACGAAGGGGGGCGGTCAGCCGGTGAAGGGCTTGACGTCCAGGATCTTGACCGAGGCCCTCTTGCCGTTCGGCAGCTCGTACTCGGCGTCCTCGCCGATCGCCTTGCCCATCACGCCGGTGCCCAGCGGGGACTGCGGGGAGTACGTCTCGAAGTCCGAGGAGGCGTACTCGCGCGAGGCGAGCAGGAACTCCGTGGTGTCGTCCTCGTCGCCGTCGAAAGCGATCTTGACGAGCGTGCCGGGAGCGACCACGCCGTCCGAGGCGGGCGCCGTGCCGACCTTGGCGTTCTCCAGCAGCTGCGTGAGCTGGCGCACGCGGAGCTCCTGCTTGCCCTGCTCCTCCTTGGCGGCGTGGTAACCGCCGTTCTCGCGCAGGTCGCCCTCCTCGCGGGCGGCTGCGATCTTCGTCGCGATCTCCGTGCGGGCGGGACCAGAGAGGTAGTCCAGCTCCGCCTTCAGCTGGTCGTACGCCGCCTGGGTCAGCCAGGTGACGCTTTCGCTCGTCTGGGTCACGGGTGCTCCTCGTCGGTACAGGGGACTACAAAGCCGCCAGCGGCGGACGAAACCACGAGCCTAACAATTCGGGAAGAAAAGGGGGAGGACCCAGGGGGTTCATTGCCCTCCCGGGACGCCCGCGACACCGCCCGCGCAGGAGTGCGAATCCAGTCGCCCGGAGCCCGGCGTGCCGTGTCCCGCAAGCCCTCCGGCGGGTTCCGCGCCGCTCCCGGCGGCCTCCGTACGGTCTCCGGTGCCGCCGGGCGCGGCGGCCGGGTCAGCGCGTGGAGCCGCCGGCCGCCGGCCGGCAGGCGACCAGCTCGATCATCGTGGCCCGGCCGGTGGTCTTCAGCGAGACCACCTCGTCCACGCGCGCCTGCTGCTGGGGGAAGGTGAAGTCGGCCCGGCCGACCTCGCCGTGCCCCTTGTCCTGGGAACTCAGGGTGCAGACCCCGGTCACCGTGGCCTCCTTGCGCACCTCCAGGTGGACCTTCACCTCGGTGTCGGACACCACCTGGAACTTGATCACCTCGGCGCTGACGCTCTTGCCCGCGACGTAGCCCCAGCCGATCCAGCCGACCACGCCCAGCAGGCCCACGCCCAGCACCGAACCGATGATCTTGAGCTTCCGGTCGGCACGCTCGTCCGCCGACCGGCCGTACCGGCCCTCGGGCAGCTCCTGGCGCACCGTGCTCATCGATCGTCCCTTCAGCGAGGCCCGCGGGCCCGGCCCCTGCGGGCCACCCCCGGAATTTTCCATCCCCCGGTTCAGTCACTATAGAGACGTCGTCATCACCGAATTGCAGAGGATCCCGTCTTGACCGAGCAGCTTCGACTGATGGCCGTGCACGCCCACCCCGACGACGAGTCGAGCAAGGGCGCGGCCACCATGGCCAAGTACGTGTCCGAGGGGGTGCCCGTCCTCGTCGTGACCTGCACCGGCGGCGAGCGTGGCTCGGTCCTGAACCCCAAGCTCCAGGGCGACAAGTACATCGAGGACAACATCCACGAGGTGCGCGCCAAGGAGATGGACGAGGCGCGCGAGATCCTCGGGATCGAGCAGGAGTGGCTCGGCTACGTCGACTCCGGGCTCCCCGAGGGCGACCCGCTGCCCCCGCTCCCCGAGGGCTGCTTCGCCCTGGCGGACGTGGACGAGGCGGCCGGGCGCCTGGTGAGGAAGATCCGCGCCTTCCAGCCGCAGGTCGTCACCACGTACGACGAGAACGGCGGCTACCCGCACCCCGACCACATCATGACCCACAAGATCACGATGGTGGCCTTCGACGGCGCGACCGACACCGTGAAGTACCCCGAGGCCGAGTTCGGCCCCGCCTACCAGCCGCGGAAGCTCTACTACAACCAGGGCTTCAACAAGCCGCGCACCGTCGCCCTCCACGAGGCACTCCTCGCGCGCGGCATGGAGTCGCCGTACGGGGAGTGGCTGGAGCGCTGGAAGGAGTTCGAGCGCACGGAGCGGACCCTGACCACCCACGTCCCCTGCGCCGACTTCTTCGAGATCCGCGACAAGGCCCTCATCGCGCACGCCACGCAGATCGACCCGGACGGCGGCTGGTTCCGCGTCCCGATGGACGTCCAGAAGGAGGTCTGGCCGACGGAGGAGTACGAGCTGGCGAAGTCGCTCGTCGACACTTCCCTCCCCGAGTCCGACCTCTTCGCGGGCATCCGGGAGAATGCGTAGCTATGAGCGCTACGCAGGCAGCACTGAACGAGCTCCTTCCGCTGGCCGGGGACACCTTCGACAAGAACAAGGTGACCCCCGGGATCCTCGGATTCCTCGTGTTCGCGGCCCTCGCCCTCGGCGTGTGGGGCCTGATGAAGTCGATGAGCCGCCACATGGGCCGGGTGAACTTCCAGGAGGCCCCGGAACCGACCGCCCCGGCGACGTCCGTCGAGGGCACCCGGGCCCCGTAGACACCGGCCCGGTCCGGTGTCGGCCCGGTCCGGTGTCGGCCCGGCCCGGTGTCGGCCCCGGCCCCGGCCCTGGCCTTGGTCGGCCCGGTCCCGGCCGCCGGCCGCCTCCCCGGTCAGGCCGGGGGGACCGGGACGCCCATGATCTCGCGGGCGTGGAGGTTCGGGACCAGGCCCAGGCGCCACGCCTGCCAGCCCTCCGCCGGGTCCACCCCCCGGCCCAGGACCACCCCGTACGCCTCCAGGCAGTCCTCCAGGCGCCGGTCCCGCGCCGGGTGCGGGGCCGCCGACAGCCGCGACAGCTCCGTCCTGGCCTCCTCCGGGGTGCCCGGGACCGCGTACGGCAGCAGCGTGCACCGCAGGAAGCGGGCCCAGTCCTCCCCGCGCCGGTCCCCGTACGAGACGAACAGCCGCACCGCCTCCTCGCACAGCCCCAGCGCCTGCGAGACCCGCCCGTTCCCCGCGTCCACCACCGCCAGCTCCAGGCAGGTCCACGCCTCCCCGTGGGCCAGCCCGATCCGCCGGAAGTCCGCCCGCGCGTCCACCAGCAGCTGACGGGCGAAGCCGGAGTTCTTCAGGTTGCCCGTCTGCGCCGCCCGCTGGTCCCGCGTCACCCGCCCCGAGTGGTGGCGGGCGTGCGCCAGCCCGTACACGTCCCGCATCCGCGAGAACATCGTCCGGGCCCGCTCCAGCTCGCGCACCGCCCGGTCGCGCTCCCCGCCCTCCTCCAGGGCCTGCCCCAGGTAGTACAGCGTCCACGCCTCGCCGCGCGCGTCCTCCGCGTCCCGGTGCCGGGCCAGCGCCTCGGTCAGCCGCTCCACCGCCGGCCCCGGATCGCCGTCCACCACCCGGGCCCGGCCCAGCTGGGTCAGCGCCCACGCCTCGCCGCGGTCGTCGCGCGTGCGCCCGTACAGGTCCAGGGCCACGCGCAGCTCCGCCTCCGCCCGCGGCACGTCGCCCAGCCGCAGGTACACCTGGCCCAGCTGGAAGTGCGCCCACGCCTCACCGTGCACGCTCTCGCTCTCCCGGTGCAGGACCAGCGACCGCTCCAGCAGCGACAGCGCCTCGCCCAGGTGGGCCAGGTCCCGTTCGACGGCCGCCAGCGCGTGCAGCCCCCACGCCCGGTCGCCCGCCAGCTCCGCCGGCTCCTGGAGCACGAGGGCCTCGCGGATCCGGGCCGCCGCCTCCGGAAGGTTCCCCTGGTGGTGCAGGGTGATCCCGAGCGAGACCAGCGCCATCGCGGCGCCCGCCTCCTGGTGCGCCTCCATGTACTGGTCCACCACCGAGGTCAGCGTGGTCCGCGCCTTGTCCAGCTCGCCGAGCTGGCGCGCGGCGATGCCCGTACGCCACTGCACCGACCGGACCAGCCGCCCGGGCTGCCCGCCGGGACCACCGGGGTGGCCCGCGGCCACCGCCCGCGTCAGCTCGTCGATCTCCCCCAGCCGGTACAGGTCCCCGCGCAGCAGGCAGAAGTCGCACAGCGCGCCCAGCAGGTCCAGCACCGCCTGCTGGTCCACGCCCTCCGTGTGCCGCAGCGCCGCCGTGATCACGCTCGACTCGTCGTCCAGCCAGCGCAGCGCCGCGTCCAGCGAGGCGAAACCGTGCCCGCCGAAGTGGTTCGCGCGCGTCGACATCTTCCCGTCGACCATCCGGATCACCGAGTCCGCGAGCTGCGCGTAGTTGCGGATCAGCCGCTCGTGGGCCGCCGAGGCCCGCGCCCGCTCCTCCTTCGACGCCGGCCGGGCCGCCGCGTACGCCCGTACCGCGTCGTGCATCCGGAACCGCTGGCCGCGCACCCGCTCGATCAGCCCGGCCTCCCACAGCTCCTCCAGCGTGCGCAGCGCCGCCTGCTCCGGTACGTCCGCCAGCGCGGCGGCCGCCGCCCCGCCCAGGGAGGCCCGCCCGGCCAGCGGCAGCAGCCGCAGCAACTGCCGGGCCGGCTCCGCCAGGCGCGCGTCGGCGGCCCGCAGCGCGCGCTCCACCGGATGCCCGCCGTCCGGCGCGCCCGGGCCCTCGGCGGCCGGCACCCGCCCGGTACGGGCCAGCGGGGCCAGCATCCGCAGGGCCAGCGGGAGCCCCTCGCCCAGCCGCACCGCGGCCGCGGCCGCCTCCGGGCCGAGGCCGGGGGCGGGGGCGGACGTGCTGCCGGGGCCGCTCGGGCGGCCGTGAGCCCGGCCGGGCTCCGGGGAGCCCGCCGGCCGCGCGGGCCCCGACTCCGCCGCCGCGGACCGGAGCAGCTCCAGGGCCTCCGCCTCCGCCAGCCGCTCCACCGGCAGCCGGTGCACCCACGCCGACAGCTCCGCCGGCAGCTCCAGCGGCTCCCGCGCCGTCACCAGCACCAGGCTCTCCGACCGCTCCGGCACCAGCAGCCGCACCTGCTCCGCGTCCACCGCGTCGTCCAGCACCACCGTCACCGGCAGCCCCCGCAGGTACTGGTGGTACAGCTCGGAGAGCCGCCGCACCTGCTGCTCCGCCGAAGCGCCCTCGCGGAACAGCAACTGCTCCCGGGGCGCGCCCAGCCGGTTCAGCAGGTGCAGCAGCGCCTCCCGCGTCGACAGCGGAGCCCCCGAACCGCCGCCGCCCCGCAGGTCCACCACGCACGCGCCCCGGAACTGGTCCCGCAGCGCGTGCGCCGCCCGCAGCGCCAGCGCCGTACGCCCCACGCCCGGCTCCCCGTGCAGCACCACGACCACCGGCCGGGTCTCCGTACTGGCCCGCGCCGCCTGCACCCACCGCGCCACGCGCGTCAGCTCCGCCCGCCGCCCCGCGAACAGCCCCGCCGGCTCCGGGAGCTGCCCGAACGACTGCTCCAGCACGCTGCGCCGCCGCGCCTCCGCGCTGCGGTCCGTCCCGCGCAGCGGGGTCGGCGCCTGACGCGGGACCTTCCGGGGCGCCCGCGCCGCCGCGCTCACCGCGCGCTGCTGCTCCAGGAACGGCCGTATCCCGCGCACCTCCAGCGCCGTCAGCCACTGCAAGCGCAGCTGTTCGGCCCCGCCCGGCCGGCCCCGTTCCCCGGCCCGCCGGTTCGCGGCCGGCACGTGCACCGCCGCCACCCGGGCCACCGTGGCCGCCGCCCCGGCGACGCCCACGACGGCCCCCGCCGTCAGGGAGGCGCCCGCCGCGACCCCGAGCGCGAGATCGGTCCCGACCGCGGCCGCGGCCGCGACGGCCACCGCCAGCAGCGCCGTCGAGGCGTTGCCCCGCCGGAAGACCTGCCCCAGGGACTCGTCCCCGGCCGCCGCCTCGTCCAGGGCCCGTACGTACGCCTCGTACTCCGGCGCCGCGTTCGCGGACCACGCGTCCAGCGCCTCCCTGCCGCGGGCCAGCAGCGCGGTCCTGTCGGCCGGCGTCCCCGCGGCCCCCGGACCGCGCCGGACCTCCTCGTCCACGGCCCGCCCCAACAGCAGCTCGGCCTCACCGCGATGGGTGTCCCGCATCGGCGTCCCCCTCCGAGAGTTCAGGTCGACTCGATTCCCAAGTGTCGTGGGTGCGGAACGCCAAGGCGAGGGAATCTGAGCGAGTTCAGAGTTAAACGGCGTGTTCACGAGCGGAGTTGACGAACCGCCGACCGGTCCGGCGGCCTACCCTGACCCCATGAGCCGACGGTGGGGGACCCTGGCGCTGTGCGCGGCCGCGCTGCTGGCGACGGCGGCCGGAGCCGGCTGCGCCGGCCCGGCGCCGCAACCCGCACCGGAACCGGCGGCGACGGGCTTCACGATGCGCTACGAGGAACCGGCCTCCGCCGACCGCCCGCACCACCTCTTCCTCCGGGACCGGCGGATCGTCGAACCGGTCCTCACCACCCTCAACGCCCGCTTCGCCCTGCCCCACGAGGTCGCCGTCGTCGCCCGCTCCTGTGACGGCGACGGCAGCGGCTACGACCCGCGGACCCACCGCATCGAACTCTGCTACGACGACCTGCCCGAGGAACGCGCCCTGTTCGCGGCGGCCGCCGCCCCGCCGGGCACCCCGCCGGGCACCCCGCGGCCGGACGGCGATCCGGACGCGGAACTCGCCGAGGTGGTCCGCGAGACCGTCCACCACGAAGCCGGCCACGCCCTCCTCGACGCCCTGCGCCTCCCCGCCGAAGGGGACCGCGCCGAGGAGGACGCCGCCGACCGCTTCGCCCGCCTGATGCTGCTCCGCGGCGGCCGGGAGGGCGAGGCCACCCTCCTGACGGCGGCCCGCGCCTACGACCTCGCCGCCGCGGCCGACCCCGCCCCCGACCCGGACGACGAGCACGCCCCGCCGGCCGAGCGCGCGGAGGCCCACCGCTGCGCCGTCTACGCCGAGGCCCCCGCCCGGCACGCCGACCTCGCGACCCCGGCCCGCGCGACCTGCCCCACGACCTGGCCCCGCTCCCGCGAAGCCTGGACCCAGGCCCTGACCCCCCTGCTGCGCCCCTGACCGGAGCGCCCTGGATGGGGTTCCGGCGCGGTCAGACGGTTCCCAGGTCCACGGTGACGGAGAAGGGCACGGCGGTCTTGACCGCGCCGGTGAACAACTCGCCGTCCCGGTAGGCCCTGGTGGCGGGGTCGAGGACGTAGGTGTAGACGATCGGGACGCCGGTGGCGGCCTGCTCGACGCGCCAGTAGAAGGGGATGCCGGCCTTGGCGTACTGGTCCACCTTCACGATCCGGTCCGTGGTCTCCGAGCCGGGCGACACGACCTCGACGACCAGGAGTACGTGTTCGGGGCGGGTGGGGGTGAGGTCGATGGTCTCCGCCCGGTAGACGATGACGTCCGGACGGCGCTTCCAGTCCGGTCCGGCGGCAGCGTCCAGGACGTTGGCCAGGATCCGCGCCAGCCGGTTGTGCCGCTTGGAGGCGCTCGGGCTCGCGACGACCATCCCGTCCACGATCTCGATGCCGGCACACTGCTCCTCGGACCAGGAGTCGTACTGCTCCGCGCTGATCTGGGCGTGCGTCCACGCGGGCGCCACCATCTCGGCGGTCATGGTGTGCCTCCTCAGAGGAGCCTCAACGGTTCCAGCGCTACCGGGCTCAGCCTACTGTCCCGCGCCGCCGAGGCGCCGCTTTCGACCGGGCGGGGCAGGGCCGCGCGGGCCCCGCCCGGCGGCACCCCTGGATGCCGGAGGCGCTCGTGGAGACCCGGCGGCACCACATGCCCCATCCCGATGTCAGCCGATTGCTCCACGTGCCACCGACGTCAGTGAACTCGCGGACCGGTGGTCCGCGGCGAGCGGGGTGGCTCAGCCCCCGTACTCACGCAACAGCTCGATCATGTTGCGGAGCAGCGGTATCGCCGCGTCGCCGACCTTGTCCTTGTCGTTGAAGTGCATCAGCTCATTGCGGACCTCGCGCAGGCTGTTGAGGCGGTCCGTGAAGGACTTGCGGTCCAGCGGCCAGCCCAGCCTGTCCCACTGATCTTGATTGCTCAAGACCCGCTGGTAGTCCCCGTAGGACAGTTGGTCGAAGGAAGTGAGGCCGCGACGTCCGTCCGGGTCGCAGAGAGCGATCACCTTCGCAAGGTCGAGCCCTTCCGAGATGATCCTGCGCAGCTGTCGGTCGAGATCGCCGATGAGGAGGAACGGCCGTGCGGTGGCACCGTACTCGGCAGCCACGTCGGCGACGGTGATGATTCCGGCGATTCGGTTCGTCTGATCCCTGACCAGGAGGAAGCCGAACTGTTCCAGATGGGGCAGCGCGTCGATCAGGTGGTCGGCGTAGCTGACGGCGTGAGCTTTGACTATGGCCCGGGAGAAGAGGGCTTCGGAATCCGCGTAACGGGCCAGCGCGATGGACTCCCAGGTGACGGCCCCTTGAAGGTTCCGAGGCCCGTTCAGCACCGGCAGCTGTGAGTATCCGTTGAGCCGCATCTTGGTGAACGCCTCCTCGAAGCTCGCCGAGGAGGTCACCGATTCCACGCCCCTGAGCGCCGAAGGCAGGTTGCCGACCGTCTGCCCCTGGATCGGTTCGTCCTCGTCTGCGGCCGTGGACCGGCGTGACGCGGTCATCCTCGTTTCCTCCTGCGCCGCCGTTTCCTCCTGGTCCGTTTCCGTCGCCTGCTCCGTCTCTGCCTCCGGCCCGGCCGTTTCTCCCTGCTCGTCCTCGGCATCCACGGACGGTCCGGTCAGGGTGACCCGGTCGTCGAGTCCTACAGCGGCAAAGTCCGGCACGGTGGACAGACCGTGGTTGGCCAGCTCGGCCGATACCTGCTCGCTGACCAGATAGCCACGCCTGGAGGCCCCCCACCAGCCCAGCAGATCCCGGACGGTCAGAGTGATCGGAGTGTCTGAGTCCGCCTGTTGCCGGGCATCCTTCAACCGGGCGTGCCGGATGGCGGAGCCGTCCGCTTCGGGCCCGTCAGAGGGCGGCTGCTCGGCAACCGTGTCCAGCAGTCTCTGTCGCAGAACATCCAACAGGGTGACGCCGTCGAGTGCCCAGGCGGTCCAGCCGTCGAAGGGACCTCGTCCCGAGGCCGCGGCGGCTGCCGCGGAGGGGGACTTAAACCGTCGGCCGTCGCTCAGCTCGATCCTGCCGTCCGCGGTCACCCGAGCACTATGTGCTACCCCCGATCGCTTACGCCGGAAGACGAGTGGCGCGCCCGCGGTCAACAGCCCGGCATCGACCAGATCCGAAACCCGTACCCGCCGTCCCCCGATCAGATAGGAGGCCCGCCCGGGAGACTCCTCCGCGCCCTCGTCCACCGTGGAATCCGTCACCGATGCCGCCCCCTCGAAACCGTTCGCGCTCCAGAAGGATCCGATCCTCACAGAGATTCCCTCCCGTGTACCGAGGATGCGGAGAACGTCCTGTTCAGGGGTTGCCCCGCTTGGCGCCGACCGTGCCGCGGACGGCTCCCGTCGCCCGTGTGAGCGAGGATGGGCGCATGTCGAACCGCCTTGCTGACGAGACGTCCCCCTACCTCCTCCAGCACGCCGACAACCCCGTCGACTGGTGGCCCTGGTCGCCCGAGGCGTTCGCCGAAGCGCGGGAGCGGGGCGTGCCGGTCCATCTGAGTGTGGGTTACAGCAGTTGTCATTGGTGCCATGTGCTCGCGGCCGAGTCCTTCGAGGACGAGCTGACCGCCGCCTACATGAACGAGCACTTCGTCAACGTCAAGGTGGACCGCGAGGAGCGGCCCGACGTCGACGCCGTCTACATGGAGGCGGTTCAGGCCGCCACCGGGCAGGGCGGCTGGCCCATGACCGTGTTCCTGACCGCCGACGCCGAGCCGTTCTACTTCGGGACCTACTTCCCGCCCGAGCCCCGCCACGGGATGCCGTCCTTCACGCAGGTCCTCGAAGGCGTGCGGTCCGCCTGGGTGGGGCGGCCCGAGGAGGTCGCGGAGGTCGCGCGGCGGATCGTACGGGACCTGGCCGGGCGGCAGCTGGACTACGGCAAGGCCGGGACCCCGGGGGCCGGGGAGCTGGCGCAGGCGCTGCTCGGGCTGACGCGGGAGTACGACTCCGCGCGCGGCGGGTTCGGCGGGGCGCCGAAGTTCCCGCCGTCCATGGTGCTGGAGTTCCTGCTGCGCCACCACGCGCGCACCGGGGCCGAGGGTGCGCTGCAGATGGCCGCCGACACGTGCGAGGCCATGGCCCGGGGCGGCATCTACGACCAGCTCGGCGGCGGGTTCGCGCGGTACGCGGTGGACCGGGAGTGGGTCGTCCCGCACTTCGAGAAGATGCTGTACGACAACGCGCTGCTGTGCCGGGTGTACGCCCACCTGTGGCGGGCCACCGGGTCCGACCTGGCGCGGCGGGTGGCCCTGGAGACCGCCGACTTCATGGTCCGGGAGCTGCGCACCGAGCACGGCGGGTTCGCCTCCGCGCTCGACGCCGACAGCGCGGACCCGCTGACCGGCGCGCACGTCGAGGGGGCGTACTACGCCTGGACCCCGGCCCAGTTGCGCGACGTGCTGGGGGAGGAGGACGGGGACCTGGCCGCCGCGTACTTCGGGGTGACCGAGGAGGGCACCTTCGAGCACGGCTCCTCCGTGCTCCAGCTGCCCCAGGACGGTCCGGCGGCGGAGGCCGGGCGGATCGCCTCGATCCGGGAGCGGCTGCTCGCCGCGCGGGCGCGGCGCCCGGCGCCCGGGCGCGACGACAAGGTCGTGGCGGCGTGGAATGGGCTGGCCGTCGCCGCGCTCGCCGAGTGCGGGGCCTACTTCGACCGGCCCGACCTGGTGGACCGTGCGACGGAGGCCGCCGACCTGCTGGTACGGGTCCACTTCGACGTGAGCTCGGGCCGGGCCCGGCTGGCGCGGACCAGCAAGGACGGCCGCGTCGGCGCGAACGCGGGGGTGCTGGAGGACTACGGCGACGTCGCCGAGGGGTTCCTCGCGTTGGCCTCGGTGACCGGTGAGGGGGTGTGGCTGGAGTTCGCCGGCTTCCTCGTCGACCTGGTGCTGGACCTGTTCGCCGCCGAGGACGGGTCGCTGTACGACACCGCGCACGACGCGGAGCAGCTGATCAGGCGGCCGCAGGACCCCACCGACACGGCGGCGCCGTCGGGCTGGACGGCGGCGGCCGGGGCGTTGCTCTCGTACGCGGCGCACACCGGTTCGCAGGCGCACCGGACGGCGGCCGAGAGGGCGCTCGGGGTGGTGCACGCGCTCGGTCCGCGCGCCCCGCGCTTCATCGGGCACGGGCTGGCGGTGGCCGAGGCGCTGCTCGACGGGCCGCGCGAGGTCGCGGTGGTCGGCGCTCCGCAGGACCCGGCGCGGGCGGAGCTGCACCGGGTCGCGCTGCTGGGGACGGCTCCCGGGGCGGTCGTGGCGACGGGCCTGCCGCGTGCGGCGGACGGCAACGGCGGGGAGTTCCCCCTGCTGGCCGAGCGCACGCTCGTGGGGGGTCTGCCCACCGCGTACGTGTGCCGGCACTTCGTCTGCGCGCGGCCCACGACGGATCCGGTCGAACTCGCCGGGCAGGTGGGGGCGGAGACCTCCCGGGAGGTGTGACGGCACCCCGCCCGCAGGCCGGGCGGCCGTACGGGAACGGCTCCGCCCCCGGCACCCGTGCCGGGGGCGGAGCCGTGGAACCCCCGGGCGGGGCCGTTCCCGTACGGCCGGGCGGAGCCGTCAGTGCTGGTAGGCGGCCATCGAGATGCCGACGTAGTGGGCCACGAAGGCCGCCAGCGTCAGCGAGTGGAAGACCTCGTGGAAGCCGAAGAAGCGGGGGGAGGGGTTGGGGCGCTTCATGCCGTAGATGACCCCGCCCACGCTGTACAGCAGGCCGCCGACGATCACCAGGACGAGCACGGCGATGCCGCCGGTGCGCATGAAGTCGGGCAGGAAGAAGACGGCCGCCCAGCCCATCGCGATGTAGCAGGGGGTGTAGAGCCAGCGCGGGGCGCCGACCCAGAAGACGCGGAAGGCGATGCCGGCGGCGGCCGCGATCCACACCGCCCACAGCAGGGTCCGCCCGGTGGAGGGCGGGAGCAGCAGGACGGTCAGCGGGGTGTAGGTGCCCGCGATGATCAGGAAGATGTTGGCGTGGTCGAGGCGCCGCAGGATGGCCTCGCCGCGAGGCCCCCACGTACCGCGGTGGTAGACGGCGCTGACGCCGAAGAGCAGGCAGGCGGTGAGGACGTAGACGCCGCAGGCCACGCGCGCCTCGGTCGAGTCGGTGAACGCCATCAGCACCAGACCGGCGACCACCACGGCCGGGAACATCCCGGTGTGCAGCCAGCCGCGCATCAGCGGCTTGGCCTCCAGGGCGGCTTCGGCGGTCTCCAGGGCCTGGACGATGGGGGAGGGCTCGGCGGCCTGGGGGGAAGGCTCGGCGGCCCGGGGGGCCTCGGCGGCCTGGACGGCCTCGGCGGCCGGTCCGGCGGCGGCGTCAGAAGTCATGGCCCACATGCTACCTACGGGTCCGTAGGTTTCCGTCAGTCCGCTTTTCCGTCGGCGCTCTTGATCGGTGCTCTTTACGGAAGATTGACGGACGTGGCGATGCTCACGTGAGAGGCCCTCTGGACATATGCGCACATCCACCGGATGATCAGATGAGTGCGGTCGGCACCGGATGAGCGGAGCGCGAAGCGTCCGGGTCGCAGCCCCCACGGGGCAAACACCAAACAAATCCCTCAACAAGGAGCAATCGTGGCGCGCGACAACGCGGCTCCCACCATCCCGACGACCCACCAAGGACTGATCTCCTGGGTGGACGAGATCGCTGCCCTCACCCAGCCGGACCGCGTCGTCTGGTGCGACGGCTCCGAGGCCGAGTACGAGCGCCTGTGCGGGGAGCTCGTCACTCAGGGCACGTTCAAGAAGCTCGACGAGGCGAAGCGCCCGAACTCCTACTACGCCGCCTCCGACCCCTCCGACGTCGCGCGCGTCGAGGACCGGACCTTCATCTGCTCCGAGAAGGAGGAGGACGCGGGCCCCACGAACCACTGGAAGGCCCCGGCCGAGATGAAGGCCATCTTCTCGGGTGAGCAGGGGATCTTCCGCGGCTCCATGAAGGGCCGGACGCTGTACGTCGTCCCCTTCTGCATGGGCCCCCTGGGCTCCGAGCTGTCCGCGATCGGCGTCGAGATCACCGACTCCGCCTACGTCGCGGTCGCCATGCGCACCATGACCCGCATGGGCAAGGCCGTCCTGGACGAGCTCGGCACCGACGGCTTCTTCGTCAAGGCCGTGCACACCCTGGGCGCCCCGCTCGCCGAGGGCCAGGCCGACGTCCCGTGGCCGTGCAACACCACCAAGTACATCTCGCACTTCCCGGAGACCCGCGAGATCTGGTCCTACGGTTCCGGCTACGGCGGCAACGCCCTGCTCGGCAAGAAGTGCTACGCCCTGCGCATCGCGTCCGTCATGGCCCGCGACGAGGGCTGGCTCGCCGAGCACATGCTCATCCTCAAGCTGACCCCGCCGCGGGGCCAGGCCAAGTACATCGCCGCCGCCTTCCCCTCCGCCTGCGGCAAGACGAACCTCGCCATGCTGGAGCCCACGATCCCCGGCTGGACCGTCGAGACCGTCGGTGACGACATCGCCTGGATGCGTTTCGGCGAGGACGGCCGCCTCTACGCGATCAACCCCGAGGCCGGCTTCTTCGGCGTCGCGCCCGGCACCGGCGAGCACACCAACGCCAACGCCATGAAGACGATGTACGCGAACACCGTCTTCACCAACGTCGCGCTCACCCCGGACGGCTCCGACGTCTGGTGGGAGGGCATGACCGAGGAGGCCCCGGCCGAGCTCGTCGACTGGAAGGGCAACCGCTGGACCCCGGAGTCCGAGACCCCGGCGGCCCACCCGAACGCCCGCTTCGCCGTCCCGGCCTCCCAGTGCCCGACGATCGCCCCCGAGTGGGAGGACCCCAAGGGCGTCCCGATCTCCGCGATCCTCTTCGGCGGCCGCCGCGCCTCCGCCGTCCCGCTGGTCACCGAGTCCTTCGACTGGAACCACGGCGTCTTCATCGGCTCGAACATCGCCTCCGAGAAGACCGCCGCCGCCGAGGGCAAGGTCGGCGAGCTGCGCCGCGACCCCTTCGCCATGCTGCCGTTCTGCGGCTACAACATGGGCGACTACATGGGCCACTGGGTCAAGGTCGGTGCTGACAAGGACCAGTCCAAGCTGCCGAAGATCTACTACGTGAACTGGTTCCGCAAGAACGACGCGGGCAAGTTCGTGTGGCCCGGCTTCGGCGAGAACAGCCGCGTCCTGAAGTGGATCGTCGAGCGCCTCGACGGCACCGCCGAAGGCGTCGAGACCCCCATCGGCGTCCTGCCGACGGTCGCGTCCCTCGACACCGACGGCCTGGACCTGCCCGCCGCCGACCTGGAGTTCCTCCTCACGGTCGACAAGGAGATCTGGCGCGACGAGGCCGCCCTGGTCCCCGAGCACCTCAACACCTACGGCGACCACACCCCCAAGGAGCTGTGGGACCAGTACCACGCGCTCGTCGAGCGCCTGGGCTGAGCCGCCCGCCCCGCAACCGGGGCCATGAACGTGGGAACCCCCGACCAAGCGGTTCCCGCCGCCGCACCCGCCGATCAGGAGCGACCCCGGTCCTCCAGGTAGGTCGTGTGCGTTTGCTGACGGCGGACCTCCACCTCGTGGAGGTCCGCCGTCACGCGTTCCGCCTCCGCGACGAGCACCGACAGCTGCCGCTCCAGATGCCGTTCGGGAGACTCGCCGCCCGGCGCGAGCCGCGTCCACCACCGCGTCCGGTGGTAGGTGTCCACGCACTCCGGGACGTCCGTGCGGACCGCCCGCGACAGCGCGTGCGCCGCCTCCGGATCGGCGGCCAGCACCTCGGCCGCCCACCGCGGGTCGAGCAGCGCCGCGTACAGCTCCAGCAGTCCGGCCAGCACCTCGCCCGCCGCCCGCGGCAGCTCCACCTCCGCCAGGTACTCCCGCAGCCGCCCGAGGTCCTCCCGTACGAGACCCAGCCGCTCGGCCGGGTCCGGGACCGCAGGCGGGGCGACCCGCTCGGGCGGGGCGATCAGCGCGCCCGCCCCGTACAGCCCGGCGACGACCAGCGGCCAGTACGCGCCGGCCGCGCCGGCCAGGGCGAGGCCCACCCCGGCGACGCCGCAGGCCGAGCCGGCCAGGTTCTTCTTCGACTCCAGGTAGCGCAGCGCCCTACTGGTAGCCACGGATCTCCTCGAAGGCCCCGTCCAGCGAGCCGTTGCCGTCGGTGGCGTCGAAGAGCCGCCCGCCGGTCAGTTCGGTGATGTGGGCCAGCTCCGCGCGGTCCGAGTCGCCGAACAGGACCGCGAAGACCGGCGTGCGCTTCCCGGCCTCCGGAAGTCCGGCGTAGAAGGCGTCGAAGTCCTTCGCCTTGTCCCCGCTGCGCCCGTCCGTCATCAGCACGATCGAGGTGAACGCGTCCGCGTCCTCCCGCCCCAGGTGCTGGTAGGCGGCCTTCAGGCTGCCGTACACGGCCGTGCCCCCGGCCGGCTGCAGGGCCAGTACGTCCGCCCGGATCGCGTCCAGGGAGGCCCCCGGATCGCCCGGCTCCACGACGTGCGTCAGCACCTTCTTCACCTTGTCGCCGAAGGGCAGCAGCGTCACCTCCTCGCGGTCCCGGAACCGCTGCCCGGGCCCCGAACTCCCGGTGCCCGTCAGCTCCGTGAGCGCCGCCTTCAGCCGCCCGATCCGGTCCTCCTCGGCCATCGAGCCCGAGGTGTCCAGCACGTACACCGTCCGGGAGGGCCGCCGCAGCTCGTTCTCGTAGCTCGCCAGCAGCCCGTCGGCCACCGACCGCGACCCGGGGAACGGCAGCTCCCGCCGCTTCTCCGCGTCCAGGCCCGCCGCCGGGGCCACCCCGGCCGCCACCGGCCGCCGCAGCGTCCGCTCGGTGATCGCCTGCTGTGCCTCGGGGCCGCGCAGCCACTCCGTCAGCGCCCGCCCCGACTCGCGGGCCCCGGCGGGGGCCGCGGTCAGCAGCGTCAGCGGGTAGTGCGCGGTGACCACGCCGTCGCGCGGCCGGATCACCGTCAGGCCGGCCTGCGCGTCCCGGTTCGCGGACAGCAGCACCGACTCGTAGTTGACCAGCGCGTCCACGTCCCCGCGCTTGGCGTAGGCCGTGGCGAGCCAGCCGGAGGAGCCCGACGTCAGCCTCTGCCCGGCGAAGAACTCCTTCAGCCGCGGCGCGGCCGCCTTCACGTCCGCGTCGGTCAGCGCGGACTGCGCCCCCGAGAGGCCCGAGGCCACCGAGACCAGCGCGGAGAAACCGGAGTTGGAGCGCACCGGGTCGGTCATCCCGTACGTCAGCTTCCCCGCGGCCACCGCCTCGTGGACCGCCGACCAGGTGACGTCGCCGGGCTGCCAGCCGAGCCGGGCCAGCGCCTGCGGCTTCACGCCGAGGGCGACGGGCGAGGACATCACCGGGGTCTCGTTGGCGAGCTTCCCGGCCGCCTCGGGGCGCAGCCGCAGGTAGTCGTTGGAGGACAGCCAGATGGCGTCGTACGCGGCGTCCGCCTTCCCCGAGGCGACCTGCTCGGCCGCGTCGAGCGTCCCCGACCAGGTCAGCTTCACCGTGACGCCGGTGGCCTGCTTCGCCCGGTCGAGCACCGGCTGGATGTCGGCCAGCTCGCTGGAGGCCAGGACCCGCAGGGTGCCCTCCTTGTACGCGGTGGGCTTCGGCCCGCCGGGCCCCCCGGATCCGCCGGACCCGTCGGGGGAGGAGGTGCAGGCGCTCGCCGCCACGAGGGCGACCAGCGCGAGGACGCGGGCGAGCGGGGCCCGCCGGAACCGGCCGGCCGGCCGGGACGGGCTCATCGGGCACCGCCGTCGAGGACGCCCGCGGTGCGGGTGCGCGCCAGATGGGCGGAAGCCTGCCGCAGTTCGCCCGCCAGGGACTCCACGGTGGCCGCCATGTTCTCCGTGGCCTGCGCTTTGAAGGAGTCGATCGCGTCGAGCGTGCGGTAGATCTGGGCGAAGGCCGTGCGCAGCGTCTCCGCGCCCACCGCCGGGTCGGCCGCGATCCGCTGGATCTCGCCGCTCTGCGTCGACAGCATCTCGGCGTTGCCCCGGATCAGGTCCTCGGTGGTGCCCTTCAGGGCGTTGACCTGGTCGATCACCTGCCGCTGGTGCTCCAGCGCCGAGGCCAGCATCACCGCGGTCCGCAGCGCGGACACGGTGGTGGTCGCGGCCCGGTCGACGCCCTTGACCAGTTCGTCGTTGTTGCGGCGGACGACGTCCATCGCGAGGTAGCCCTGCGCGCAGACCGCCAGCTGCGTCAGCAGGTCCTGGTGCTTCTGCCGGACGGGGAAGAGCACGTCCGCGCGCAGCGCGTCGGCCTGGCCGGGGTCGGCCGCCTCCGCCTCGGAGATCCGCTGGACGACGGCCGCGTCCAGGGCCTCGGTGAGGACCGCGTGCTCCTGGAGCCGGCCCATGGTCTCCCACAAGCGGGTCCGTTCGGTGTGCAGGGCGGCGTTGTCGCGGCGCAGTTCGTCCTGGCCGCCGCGGAGCGCGCCCACGATCCTGTCGAGGGTGGCCTGTGCGGAGGCGTACGCGGCCACGTGGTCGCGGAACCGGTTGCCGCCCGGCAGCTTCGCGAGGAGCCCGCGCACGCCGGTGGTGGGCGCGTCCCGCGGGCCGAGGTCCTCGACGGTGCGCCGCAGTTCGACGAGGGAGCCGGCCACGCGGGCCTGGGCGTCGCCGCCGCCCGCTCCGGAGGAGCCCAGCGAGCGTACGGCGCGCTCCAGCATCCGGTTGGACTGCTGGGCGGCGGAGCGGACGTCGGCGGCGCCCAGCCCGGCGATCTCGCCGATCCGCTGCGCGAACTCCGGGGAGCGGGCGTCGAGCCCGGCGAGCGAGCCGACGTACTCCCCGGCCCTGCGGGCCATCTCCTCGCGGACGCCGTCCTGGAGCGGGACGAGACCGGCGGCCTGCTCCCGGCGGACGGGGGCGACGGGGTCGGGTGCGGTGAGGACGAGCGGGGCGTCCTCGGGCGGTGTCAGTGTCATGGTGTGTCCCCCTGGCCCTTGGCGCGCGCGGCCAGCGCCATCAGGTTCTTGACGGTCGGGGTGCCGACCTGGCGGATGCCGGTCAGCCCCGGGTTGAGGTAGTCGGTGTGCTGTGCGGTGGCCGCGGTGAACGCGGGTACGCCGTCCTGCGGGCGGAACCCGTGGCGCAGGGCCAGGTCCCGCAGGCCGGGATCGGTGGCGAGGAGGGTGCCGAGGTCCCGGGCGGCGTCGCTGATCGGCACGAAGGTGTGCGCGGTGTTGACGGTGGTGTCGGGGTACAGCACGACCATGTCCTGGGGCTGCTGCCCTTGCAGGAGCATGGCGGCGACCTGGGATTCGTACACGAGGATGAGCGGTTCGCCGCTGCCGCTGATGAAGGCCCGGAACGGGGCGTCGGTGCTGGGTTCCAGGGCGCCCTGGACGGAGATCAGCTTGCGCATCAGGGGCGCGGTGCGGTCGATGGCGGCGTCGTCGGCGACGAGGTTGCCGCCGTTGGCCACGGTGGAGGCGGCGGCGAGGAAGAGCGCGCCGGAGTTGGAGGTGGCCGGGTCGGTGGTCTTGACGAACACCGTGCCGGTCAGTTCGGCGTGGGCGGCGGAGCCGGTCAGCTGCTGCCAGGTGCGGTCCTCGCCGGCGGCCTTGAGGAAGGGGCCCATGAGGAGGGTTCCGGAGTTCTTGCCGGTCCGCTTCGCGAGGCCGTTGCCGACGAGGACCTCCGCGGCGTTGGCGCGGGCGATGACGACGAGCGGGGAGTAGAAGGGCTTCGCCTCCTGGGCGCCCTTCACGCCCGCCGCGGCCGCGATCTCCTTGGCCGGTTCGCTGCTGCTGGGGAAGGCGAAGTCGTATTCCTTGAGGGCGAGTTGGTCCATCGCCCAGGAGCCCGAGGTTTCGGCCTTCACGGTGTAGCCCTGTGCGGCAAGGGCTTTGACGACGCCGGGGTCGCGGAAGAACTCGGACTTCTCCGACCCGATGACGCCGCGCACGGTCTTCGTTGCCGTGGGTTCCGGGCTCTGCCCCCTGGCGAGGACGACGGCTGCCACGCCGCCGATCAGGAGGAGGCCCAGGAGGATTCCTAGGATGCGTCTCACGGATGCAGCGTGCTCGCGGAAACCCACATTCCACGGCGAGTTGAATGAACGTCAGGTGTCCAGGCGGTCCCACTTCGAAATGCTGTGTGGGCCCGTGGGTGCTGGTGGGAGGGGCGGCGGCCCGGGAGGATCGTCGCATGGGCGTGAGCGCGTTGAAGTGGCAGGGCTGGCTGGTCGGGCTGGTGACGCTGGCCGGGCTGCTGGTGTTCGCCCCGCTGGGGCTGTACGTGTGGGCCAGCGGCGGCGGACCGAGCGGGGCGGCGCCGCCGCGGGCCGCCCTGGAGGACGTACGGGTCACCGGGTGCCGAATCGATCCGGCAAGCCGGCGCGTGGTGGCCGCGGTGGAGGCGGCGGGCCGGCCCGAGGGGCCGGGCGCGTACGTGGTGACGGTGGAGTTCCGCGACTCCGCGCAGGCGCGGCCGGGCGGGCGCACGGCCCGCTCCCTGGTGCGGATCCCGGGCGTGGCACCGGCGGCGACGGAACACGCCGAGGCCCTGGGCCCGGTCTGGCCGCCGGAGGCGGTCCCGTGGTGCGGGGCGGCGGAGGCGACGTTCACCCCGGCCGGGCCCCCCACGCCGGACACCCCCTGAGCGGGGGGCTGCGGGGCGGGGACGGGCCGTGGTGCGGTCGCCTCTCAACTACCGTGCAGCACAACGTGGTTGTTGCCGACCGCCGACGCATCCTGAAGAGCCGTTCGACTGTTGCGCCGGATGCCGCTTCGGATAGCCTCCGCCCCACAGATCCGGCGCGGGTCGGGGGTCAGGGTCCTGACGGGAGCGGATGTGCCTTCGGTGAACGTGTGGCGCGCGGCGGCAATGGTCGCCTTCACGGCGCTGGCCGTGGTCGGGTGTACGCCTGCCCCCAGGGCGCTGATTGCCGTCGAGCGCACGGAGTCAGGTCACGCCCGGGTTTTGACCGCAGGGTGCCCGGAGTATGTCGCTCTTCAGTTCTCCGTTTCCAGCTCGGGCGGCAGTGTCGGGCATAAGCGGTGGGCCATCAGCAGCGGAGCGATGGGCGGTCCGCTGGACACCGTGGACGTCTTCTCGACTCCATCAGGGTGGCGTGCCTACAGGTCAGATCTCAGCGACTTGAAGGGAGGGAGCGAGTACACGGTGGCCATGAACGGGGCGGTGCGGGGCCGCGGGCTGGACGGGCATCTCTCCTTCGCCCCGGATCAGTTTGAGGCCCTGAAGGCCGGAGAGGTGCTGGTCACGGAGGATGGAGAAACGGAAGTCGTCAGCAGGTCGGATTTCCTGAAGAAGGATGACCGCCGCTGCGCCCCGGGGTGAGGGGTGCCGGGGCCTCCCCGCGCGCGGGACCGCCGAGCGGCTCCGCAGGAGTATGGCGCCCGGTCCGGAGCCTCCGCGGCCCCGGACCGGGGCCGTCAGTGGGCGCCGGCCAGGTCCAGGGACTCCAGGGCGGCGGCGTGGGCGTCCATGCGCTCGGCGGCGAGGATCGCGGCGGTGGTGTCGGCGCGGGACGCGGCGACGAGCAGGGCGCGGGCGGCGAGGTCGTGGGCGCGCTGGTGCAGCGCGGCGGCGGTGTCCGGGGCCCCGTGCAGGACGGCGCGGGCCGGCTCGGCTCCGCGCAGTCGCTCCACCTGGCCGGCTATGCGGGCGGCGGCCTCGTCGAGACCGAGCTCGTCGGTCACGGCCAGCAGGGCGGACAGGTGGCCGGCGAGCTGGATGTCCAGCGCCTCGTTACGGCTGCTCCGCGGGTATCCGGCCCGGTTGCCGCCCAGGCGGACGACCGACTTCGTGCGACTCGGTTCGTACATGAGGGGGCCTCCTGCGTGGGTCAGGGGACCATCCTACATTGGAACGCGTCTAAAGTTGAGTTCGATCCTGACATGTGGGCACGCCCCGCGGGGGAGCGGCCGGGGCGGGCCCCGGCCCGGCCGGACCGGCGCCCGCCGGGTCGCCCTACGGCTGGCTGTAGCCGTCCAGGAAGTTCCCGATCCGCGTCACGGCGTCCGCCAGGTCCTTCGCGTTCGGCAGGGTCACGATCCGGAAGTGGTCCGGGTCGGGCCAGTTGAAGCCCGTACCGTGCACGACCATGATCTTCTCGGCCCGCAGCAGGTCCAGGACCATCTGCCGGTCGTCCTTGATCTTGTAGACGGACGGGTCCAGGCGCGGGAACGCGTACAGCGCGCCCTTCGGCTTCACGCAGGTGACGCCGGGGATCTGGGTCAGCAGGTCGTAGGCGACATTGCGCTGTTCCAGAATGCGGCCGCCCGGCAGGACCAGGTCCTCGATCGACTGCCGGCCGCCCAGCGCGGTGGCCACGGCGTGCTGCGACGGCATGTTCGCGCACAGCCGCATGTTCGCCAGGATCGTCAGGCCCTCGATGTACGAGGCCGCGTGCTTCTTCGGGCCGCAGACCGCCATCCAGCCGGACCGGAATCCGGCGACGCGGTAGTTCTTGGAGAGCCCGTTGAAGGTGAGCGTCAGCAGGTCGGGCGCGATGGCGGCCGTGTTCGTGTGGGTGGTGCCGTCGTAGAGGATCCGGTCGTAGATCTCGTCCGAGCAGACGATCAGATTGTGGCGGCGCGCGATGTCCGTGAGCCCGCGCAGCATCTCGTCGTCGTAGACGGCGCCGGTCGGATTGTTCGGGTTGATGATCACGATCGCGCGGGTGCGGTCGGTGACCTTGCGCTCGATGTCGGCGAGGTCCGGCATCCAGTCGGACTGCTCGTCGCAGCGGTAGTGCACGGCCGTGCCGCCCGCGAGGGAGACCGAGGCCGTCCACAGCGGGTAGTCGGGCGCCGGGACCAGCACCTCGTCGCCGTCGTCGAGCAGCGCCTGCATCGACATCTGGATCAGCTCGGAGACGCCGTTGCCGAGGTAGACGTCCTCGACGTCCAGTGCGATGCCCTTGGTCTGGTAGTGCTGCATGACCGCGCGGCGCGCGGAGAGCAGCCCCTTCGCGTCCCCGTAGCCGTGGGCGGTGCCCAGGTTGCGGAGCATGTCCTCAAGGATCTCCGGCGGGCACTCGAAGCCGAAGGCCGCGGGGTTGCCGGTGTTGAGCTTGAGGATGCGATGACCTGCCGCTTCGAGCCGCATCGCCTCTTCGAGGACGGGTCCGCGGATCTCGTAGCAGACATTGGCGAGTTTCGTTGACTGGATCACCTGCATGACGGGAGCTTACGGGCCCCCGGTGCGGCCTGTCCCCGGGATTCGGAGGGAGGGCCGCAGGGTGAAATGTACCGTTTCGGGCAATGGGTGGGTCGGGGTGGGGTCCCCCCTTGGAATCCGGGGCCGGTCCCGCACCCCGGCCTGCGGAATGGGTGGGGCCGGGCGGCGCGCCGCGGAACGTGTTGCGCTCGTCACCTCCGCCGCCCGGCACCCCCCTTCGGGTCCGCCCCGTGCCCGCGCGGGTCCGGGCGGATCAGAGCGCGTACGTGGCCTGGGTGAAGCCCGCGCCCAGGGTCCGCGCGGAGCGCAGCGTGAGAGCGACGTCCCGGCCGCCGGGTTCGCCGAACAGCGGGATGCCGGAGCCGATCAGGACGGGCGCGGTGGTGATCGTCAGCTCGTCCAGCAGGCCCTCCCGCAGGAAGGTCCGTACGAGCCGGCCGCCGTCCACGTAGACGCCGCGCGCGCCCGCGGCGGTCAGCGCGTCCAGCAGGGCGTCCAGGGAGCGGTGGACGGTGACCCGCGGGTCGTCGCCGTCCAGCGTCGTGCTCAGGACCATCACCCGCTTGCCCTCGAACGGCCAGAACCCGAAGGTCAGCACCTTCTCGTAGGTCTTGCGGCCCATGGCGAGGGTGTCGATCCCGGCCATGAACGCGTCGTAGCCGGTGTCCCCGGCCTCCTCGCCGCGCGTGGTGAGCCAGTCGATGTCGCCGTCCTCGCGGGCGATGAAGCCGTCGAGGCTGACGCCGATGGTGACGGCCGTACGGAAAGTGCGCGGCCGGGCGTTCGGCGGGTGTGCGGTGCCGGCGGTGGTCGTGGTGCCGGCGGTGCTCGCGGTGCCGGCGGTGCTCGCGGTGCTCACGGTGCTTCCTCTCGTCGGTACGGGGCGAGGGCCGCGGCGAGCGCGGCGCCCCGGCGCCCCGCGAAGGTGCCCTCGCGGTCCACGGCCCACAGCAGCCCGGCCCCGGTGACGGCCGCCTGGACCGCGGGGGCCAGCCGGGCCGGGTCGGTGCCCGGGCGCAGCTCGCCGGCGGCCGCGGCCTCGTCCAGCAGGGTGCGTACGGCCGCTGCCTCGGCCTGCTGGGAGGCGAGGGCGAGGCGGCGGAACTCCGGGTCGGCCAGGTCGGCGCACAGGAACGCCAGGTGGTGCGCGTACTCCTCCGCGGTCGTCACCCCGTCCCAGGCCCCGGCGGTCAGAGCCGCCAGCGCGGCCAGCGGCGAAGGATGCCCGGCCCTGACCCGCGCCGGCAGCTCCGCGAGCTCCCGTACGCCGTGCTCGGCGACCGCCAGCAGCAGGCCGCGCTTGGAGCCGAAGCGCTGCGACAGCGTCCCGGGCACCAGCCCGACCTCGTCCGCGACCGCGCCGAGCGTCAGCCGCGCGGGCCCGGTCCGGCCCATGACGCGCACGGCGGCGCGCAGGATGGCCGCGTCGTCGATGCCGCGGGGGCGCCCGGCCACGGTCCTCACCTCGCTCTCCGGAACGGAATAATAAATGACTATTCATTCATTAAAGCGTGCCGGTGTCTCCCACACAACGGGCCCGGCTCCAAGGGCCCCAAGGTCATCGCCCACGTCTGCAACGACCTCGGCGTCACCGTCTACGACCACCGGTGAGCCCGGCCCGGACGCCCCGTTGGGCCAGTTGGCCGGAGCGTGCGGTGAGGTGTCCCGGCAGGCGCCCGGCGCGGGGCAGTATCGGCCGCATGCGCTACCGACATGCCACCGAAGCCGACGCGCCGGCCATGGCCGCGCTCTTCGCCGCCAACCACCACGACGCCCTCACGGAAGAGCAGCGCCGCGCCCAGGGCTTCGTGCAGGGCACGTTCGACGAGGAGGCGCTGCGCGCCATGGCCCGGGCCGGTGAACTGCTCGTCGCGGACGACGCGGGCCGGGTGGCCGGGCTCCTCGCCCTCTCGGCGGCGGCGGACCTCCCGGACCCGCCCCCGCCGGTGCGCGCGCTCCTCGACGCCCAGGACGTCCTGCGCTGGCAGGACCGGCCGCTGCGCCAGGTGCGCTGGCTGCTGTACGGCCCCGTGGTGGTCGACGCCGCGTTCCGGGGCCGGGGCGTGGCCCGCGGCCTGTTCACGATGGCCGTCGCGGTGGCGGCGCAGGCGCGTGCCGAGGCCGTCGTCGCCTTCATCGAGGCGGGCAACGCGCCGTCCTGGCGGGTCCACGTCGACGGCTTCGGCATGACCCCGCTCGGCGACTACGAGGCCGGGGGCCGCACCTACAGCGCCGTCGCGGCCGCCGCCGGGGAGCCGGCCTGAGCGCACACGTCGAAGTGGCTGACCCGGCAGGTGTCCGAGGGGATCGCCCGGCCCAGGTTGAGGGCGGTGCCGTCGCCCGCGATGCGCCACCGCTTGCCCTCCGGTACGAGATGGCAGGGCGCCGCGCCGGGCTGGATCAGGATCCACCGGCCGTGGACCGTCCGGTGCCAGTACGCGGCCTCGCCGCACCGCCGGCACACCGCCGGGCGGCCCTCGCGCGCATCGGGCTGCCGCGGCCGGCCGATGGTCACGAGGGTGTCCGCCAGTACCTGCGCGAGCAGGAACGGCCCGTTCTCACTGCGCCGGACCCGGTCCCGCTCGTGGGTGTTCGTGTTCAATCGTCCCCCTTCCCCGCTCTGTTGGTAGCGGTTCAGGGGGCCGTCAGGCCACCGTTACGGTGCTCAATCCCCCGAACGGGTGGCGACCCCGCCGGGGAACACGCCCCAGGCGTCCGCCGGCACGGAGAAGCGGGGCCCGGCCGCGCCGAGCTTGGTGTCCCGGACGTGGACGGTGTGGGGGCAGGACGCCACCTCGACGCAGTGGGCTCCTTGGCCGTCGCTGTACGTGGACTTGTGCCAGTCCAGGGCGACTTCGACGCAGTGGGAGCCTTGGCCGTCGCTGGCCGGGGATGAACAGCGGTTCGTAGGTGTTGAAGGCCAGGCACTCCGCCTCCGCCGCCATGAACTCCTCGGACCGTTTCGGGAACGGCTCCGGCTCCATGTACTCGGCTGCCGCCACCAGTTTGCCGCCCGCTCCGAACAGCTGGTCCGCCGCCCGGAGCAGCTGCATCGTCGGGCGCCTGCGGCCCGGTTCCATCGACTTGACGGTCTCCGGGTCGTAGTTCGCCTCCTCCGCCAGCTCCTCCCGGGTCTTGCCCGCTTGGCACGCCCGTGTCCCCGGCCGGGAGGTCTGGGTGCGGTGCCGGTTCGACGGGGAGCGGCTGCGGGTGGAGGTGCTCGACGCCGATCGGGCTGCCCGTCCCTCGGGAGCCCCGGCCGCTGGCGGAGTCCGGGCGGGGGCCGGGGATCGTGGCGGCGCTGGCGGAGGACTGGGGGGCGTACCCGAGGGAGTGCGGGATCGGGAAGGCGGTGTGGTTCGAGCTCGCCACGCCGAGTGATCGCGGAGGATCGATTCGCCCGCCAGCGCCTTCCTAGGGTCGGTCCCGCACCCCCCCCACGGAAGGAATCCACCCGCTCATGAAGCTCCGCAACACCGCCGCCGCCGCTCTCGCGGCCTTCGCGCTGGTCCTCACCCTGCCCGGATCGGCTTCGGCCGCCGCGGGCGACTTCCACTACAAGTACGTCGACGACCGCGGCCATGAGGAGCGCATCACCCTGCACGACCCGCACAGCGGCAAGTGCGTCAACCTGTACGCGGTCGGCGACGACGAAGAACTGCCCGGCTACGCCCCGCACAACCAGACGGACTCCTGGGTCACGGTCTACGTCGGCGCCGGCTGCACGGGCCCCGAATGGCGGCTGCGCCCCAAGGGGAACGCCGCCAGCGACCGGCTCGATGTCCGCTCGGTGAGGTTCGACGTCAACGCGGGCTAGTCCGGCGCCGCCAGGCCGTTCCCGTCGCGGAGGCCGCGAAGGCCACCAGCAGGGCCGTGATCAGCACCGGCAGCCAGTCGGGGACCAGCTCCCGCGTGCCGAGCGGCCCGTAGCAGGTCGTCTGCGGCGGGAACGCCGTCCGCGCCGCCGTCTCGGCGGGTCGGCAGGACAGGACCGGCGGGGAGGCCAGCGCGTACGCGACCACCAGCAGTGCGCCCGAGACGGCGGTCAGGACCCCGAAGCGCCGCCGCGACCCCGGGCGGCGCAGGTGCGCGAACTCCAGGGCGAACGCGCCGAGCAGCAGCAGGATCAGGACGGCCTGGAAGAACCACCACACGTACGCCAGGGCGCCGATCGCCGACAGTTCCGTACCGTCCGGGTACACGCAGGTGTCGTCGTACGGGAAGACCGTGCCCTCCACCCGGAAGGCGCCGCCGGGGCCGATCATGCCGTGCGAGCAGCGCTCGACGTGCTCCGAGACCTCGGTGACCAGGACCGTCAGCAGCCACAGCGGGACCATGACCGCGAGGACCGTGGCGAAGGCGAGCCACGCCCCGCTGGGGGACGGGAGCGCGGTCCAGGCCCGTATGCGGTCGCGGGCCGTTTCGGTGGCGTACATGCCAGGAGCCTAGGGGGCCGCGGCCCGCAGCGGTCAGAACGGTTCCAGGACGACCAGGGGGATCTCGCGGTCCGTGGCCGCCTGGTCCTCCTCGTACGCGGGCCACAGGCCCGTCATCAGGTACCAGTACGTCTCCCGCTCCGCCGGTCCGGCGGTGTGGGCCGTGGCCCGGCGCAGGGTCGCGCCGGCCTGGAAGCGGACCTCGGGGTGCGCGGTGAGGTTGCGGTACCAGCCGGGGTGGTGCGGGGCGCCGTAGCCCGAGGCCACCAGGATGATGCGGCCCGCGTCCTCGCCGTAGACCAGCGGGGTCCGGACGGCGCGGCCGGTGGCGCGGCCGGCCGTGGTGAGCAGGAGGGTGTGGACGCCGTGCCACAGGTGGCCGTCGGCGCCGACGGAGGCCACGTAGGCGCGTACGTGGTCGAGCTGCGGGCCTGGTCGAGGGTCCACGGGGTGGTCCCAGTCGACGTCGAGTGCGTGCATTCACCTGTCCTTAGGGTCGTGGCCCCCGGGCGGCTAACGAGCATTCACCGATTCTGGATGCGGCCGACCCGTAGCGCCCGCCCACTGGTCTGAACCAAGCTCGTGGCATGGACCTGGAGCTGAGGCACCTCAAGATCGTCAGGGCCGTCGCGGACGCCGGCAGCCTGACCCGGGCCGCCACCGCGCTGGGGATCGCGCAGCCCGCGCTCAGCACGCAGCTGAAGCGGATCGAACGGGCGCTGGGCGGGGCGCTGTTCGTGCGCGGCCGGGAGGGGGTACGGGCCACGCCGCTCGGGGAACTGGTGCTGGACCGGGCCCGCGTCGTACTGCCCGCCGTGTGCGAACTCCAGGAGGAGGCGGTGCGGTTCGCCCGGCAGGGCGCGGACGGCTACCGGCTCGGCGGCACGCACGGGCCGCTGCTCGGCGGCCTCGTGGACCGGCTGGCCCGCCAGGAGCCGGGGGTGCCCGTGACCACGTACACCTCCTGGTCCGAGAAGGACGTCGCCGGGGGCGTCGCCGACGGGCGTCTGGACTTCGCGCTGGTCGGGGTCTGCGGGGAGAGCGCGCCGCCCGAGCCGGGGCGCCTCGCGTGGATGGAGGTGGCGCGGGACGCGGTGTACGTGATGCTCGCCGAGGACCATCCGCTGGCCGCCCGGCGGGAGATCGACCTGGCCGAACTGGCCGCCGAGGCCTGGACGGACGTGCCGGGCGACGGCTGCTTCGGGGACTGTTTCGCGGCGGCGTGCGTACGGGCCGGGTTCACGCCCGCCTGCGTCTACGAGACCGACACCGCCTCCTGCGTCCACCTCGTGCAGGTCGGGCGGGCGGTCGGGCTGTGCCGGGCCACCTTCCCGGTCACCCCGGGGGTGGTGGCCCGGCCGCTGGCCGGGACCCCGCTGGTGTGGCGGCACCTGCTGGGGTGGCACCCGGCGGCGCGGGCGGCGGGCCGGGCCGCCGACGTACTGGAGCACGCCCGGGCCGCGCACGCGCAGGCCCTCGCCGGCTCGGCCGGGGCGGCGAACGGCGTCGGGGGGCCGGTCGCGGGCGGGACCGGCAACGGGCTGGCGGCCGCGACGGTCAGCCCGGCGGCCCGGCCCGCCCGGTGACACCCCGCGAAGGCCGCCCGGTCACCGGCCGCCCCGTGACGGCCGGGCGGGGGGAAACTCCCGTGCCGGGGCGCCGGTGACGGGGCAGACTCGCCGCATGGCGGACACGGCAGGCACAGCGGACACAGCGGCATTCCGGGACGCGGTCGGCGACTGGGCGGCGGGCGGCCCCGGCGGGCCGGCGGGTGAACTCGCCGCGCGGCTGGGGGTGCGGACGGCGGTGCTGCTGGAGGGGCTGAGCGACCGCGCGGCCGTCGAGGCGCTGGCCGGGGCGCGGGGCCGGGACCTCGCCGCCGAGGGGGTGTGCGTGGTGTCGATGGGCGGGGCCATGAGCGTCGCCCGGTACGCCGGCCTCCTCGGGCCGCCCGGACTCGGCCTGCGCCTGGCGGGCCTGTGCGACGTGGGCGAGCAGGGCTTCTACGAACGCGGCCTGGAGCGGGCGGGGGCGCCGTACCGGGGCTTCTTCGTGTGCGCGGCGGACCTGGAGGACGAGCTGATCCGCGCGCTCGGCCCGGAACGGGTCGAGGAGGTCATCGGGGCCGAGGGGGACGTCCGGGCCTGGCAGACCTTCCTGCGCCAGCCCGCGCAGCACGGCCGGCCCCGGCAGCAGCAGCTGCGGCGCTTCCTCGGCACGAAGAAGGGCCGCAAGATCCGCTACGGCCGCGTCCTGGTCGAGGCCCTCACCCCCGACCGGGTCCCGGCCCCGCTCGACGACCTCCTGGCGACGCTCTGACCGGGCTGACCGGGCTGACCGGGCTGACCGGGCTGACGGGCCGCGCGCGGGCCGGCTGACGGGCCGCGCCGGCCGGCCTTCGCCCGCCCCCGCCGGCCCACGCGAAGGGCCCCGGACCGGGGGCGACCCGGGCCGGGGCTCTTGGCAGCATCCGCGCCGAGCGCTACGGCAGGTAGCGCTCGATGACCTGCGGACCCTCCTTCTCGATCATCTGGCGTGCCTTTTCGAGCCGCTCCGGAGTCGGCTCCATCCCGCGCACCATCACGAGGTCTTCCGGGTCGTAGGGCCGCTCGCCGCCCGAGAAGAGCCGGTCGGGCCGCCGGGGCTGCTGATCCGCTGCACTGTCCATCGCGTACCTCCTCCGATGCCCCCTGGGGCCATCCTGCGGCGGCCGCCCCATGAACGCACCCCGGGGCGGGCCCGGCCCGGCGGCCCGCGCCGGGCATACCGCCGGGGGAGGGGCCAACCGACAGCTCCCGCACGGTGGTTCGGGTTCCTACGGTTTCGGTTACCCCCACCGAACCGAGGAGATCCCCCATGCTCAAGCGACACGCCCGCGCGGCGTGTACCGCCCTGGCCGCCGCCGGGCTGCTGCTGGCCGCGGCGGGCGGCGCCACCGCCGGCCCCGCCCCCGCGGCCCCCACCGCGGGCACCTCCGCCGCCGCCACCCTCCGTACCGCCGAAGCGCCCCCCGAGCTGCTCGCCGCCCTCCAGCGGGACCTCGGCCTGACCCCCACGCAGGCCAAGGCCCGACTCGCCCACGAAGCCGAGGCGGGCGCCACCGCCGCCCGGCTCCGGGACCGGCTCGGCGCCGCCTTCGCCGGGGCCTGGGTGGACGGCGCCGACGCCGCCACCCTGACCGTGGCCACCACCCGGGCCGCCGACACCGCCGCGATACGGGCCGCCGGCGCCCGGGCCGCCGTCGTCACCCGGACCCTGGCCGACCTCGACGCCGCCCAGGCCGTACTGGACCGGGCCGCCGACGCCGGGACCCCGGTCCGGTACGCCGACCCGCGCACCAACCGCCTGGTCGTCGAGGAGACCCGGGCGGGCGCGGCGGCCCGGCTGCTGGCCGCCACCGGCACCGACGCGGCCCTGGTCACCGTGGTCCGTACGGCCGAGGCCCCGCGGCCGCTGTACGACCTGCGCGGCGGAGACGCCTACTACATGAACGGCAGCGGGCGCTGCTCCGTCGGCTTCCCGGTCACCAAGGGCACGGTGAACGGTTTCGCCACCGCCGGGCACTGCGGCCGGGCCGGAACCACCACCACCGGCTTCAACCAGGTCGCCCAGGGGTCCTTCCAAGCCTCCGTCTTCCCCGGCAACGACATGGCCTGGGTCGCCGCGAACGCCCAGTGGACCGCCACCCCGTACGTCAAGGGCAGCGGCGGCGCGAACGTGCAGGTCACCGGCTCGGTCCTGCAACCCGTCGGGTCCTCCGTCTGCCGCTCCGGCTCGACCACCGGCTGGCACTGCGGAACCGTCCAGCAGCACAACACCAGCGTCACCTACCCCGAGGGCACCATCTCGGGCGTGACCCGTACGACGGTCTGCGCCGAGCCCGGCGACTCCGGCGGCTCCTACATCTCCGGCAGCCAGGCCCAGGGCGTCACCTCCGGCGGCTCCGGGAACTGCTCCAGCGGCGGCACCACCTTCTTCCAGCCGCTGAACCCGATCCTGTCCGCGTACGGCCTCACCCTCAAGACCACGGGCAGCGGCCCGGGCCCCGGCCCCGGCCCCGGTGACCCCGAGCCGGGCGGCACCTGGAAGGCGGGCACGGTCTACGCGACCGGCGCCTCCGTCACCCACGGCGGCGCGACCTACCGCTGCCTCCAGGGGCACCAGGCCCAGACGGGCTGGGAGCCGCCGGCCGTCCCCGCGCTCTGGCAGCGCGTCTGACCGGCGCGCCCCGCCCGGGGACAGGGGGTGCCGTGGCTGCCAAGGGGGGAGTCACGGCGCCCCCGCCCGCGCGTCCCGGCCCGGCAGGCCGGCCGGGTCCGTACGACCGTCCGGCCGCCGTGGTCAGGCGGCGAACGCCGCCGCCACCCCCGCCGCGACCAGCAGCCCGCAGATCCCCAGGTTCACGGTCCGGTGCTCCCAGAACACCGCGACGAACTCGCGCAGGGTCGCGCTCGGCCAGAAGTACCGGGCCGTCGGCGAGCCCACCACCTGGCCGTTGACGCCCGCCTTGCGGGCCATCATCGCGGCCCGGAAGGCGTGGAAGTTGTTGGTGACCACCACGCACCGGTAGCCGGGATCGCCCGCGGTCATCAGCTCCCGGCTGAACTGCATGTTCTCCTCGGTCGTCGTCGAGCGCTCCTCCAGCGCGACGTGCTCCGCCGGAACGCCCTCCGCGATCAGCCAGTCCGCCATCGCCCGCGCCTCGGACACCTTCTCGTCCGTCCCCTTGCCCCCCGAGACCAGCAGCACCGGCGGGCGGCCGCCGCGGGCCAGCTGGGCCGCGTAGATCTGCCGGCCCTTGCGCAGCCGCGAGGCCAGCAGCGGCGGCACCTGGTCCCCGCAGACCAGGCCCGAGCCGAGCATGACCACGTGGTCGACATCGCCGCGGACCTTGATCCGGCCGTAGAGGTAGGCATAGCCGAGGAAGCACATGAAGATGAAGGAGACGTAGGCGGCGACCGCGCTGACGACCGCCGCGACCCCGGTCACCGCCGTCGAGTCGAAGGCCCCCGCGGCCGCCACCAGCGCGATCACCGCGAAGATGCCCAGGCCCGCCAGCATCGACAGCAGGTTCGGCAGGTAGGCGCCCTCCTTGCGGACCATGGTCACGCCGTTGGCGACGAGGAACACGCCCAGCGCCAGGATGCCGAGGGCGGGCAGGCCGAACACCACCAGCAGCACGAGCAGGGCGGCCCAGCCGGGCAGCTCGTCCACCTGGAGGAGCAGGGCGGACGACAGGGTGAGGAACGTCAGGCCCAGCAGGACGGCGTTGCGGAACCTGCGGCGGTCGTTGCGGGCACTGACGCAGAAGGAGAGGAAGAAGAGCGCGGCGAGGGCGAAGGCGACCATGCCGTTCATCGTAGGGGGCGGCGGGGGGCCGGTGCGGGGCCGCTCCGTACCGACCGACCTGCGAGGACGTCCGTCCGACGGCCCTCGTGGATCACCGGCCGGCCGTCGATGAACACGTAGGGGATCCCGGTCGGCAGGACGCGCGGACGCTCGTACGTGGACCCGGCCGCGACCGTGGCCGGATCGAAGAGGACGAGGTCGGCCCGGAAGCCCTCCCGGACCAGGCCCCGGTCGGGCAGCCGCAGCCGGGCCGCCGGGCGCCCGGCGAGGTGCGCCACGCACTCCTCCAGCGAGAGCACGCCCAGGTCGCGGACGTAGTGGCCGAGGTAGTGCGGGAAGGTGCCGTAGGCGCGCGGGTGCGGCTTCGCGCCCTGGAGGATGCCGTCGGAGCCGCCCGTGTGGACCCGGTGGCGCATGATCGTCCGGACGTTCTCCTCGTGGCCGACGTGCTGGAGGACCGTCGGCGCGAGCCGGTCCTCCAGCAGCAGCCGCCGGGCGGTGTCCCAGCCGTCGACGCGCCGGCCGACGTGCGCGGCGGCGAGGGCGGGGTCCCCGACGCCCGAGATCTCGATCGTCGACCAGTCGACGGGCACCCCGTGACAGCCGTCGGCCCCCTCGACCTCCAGTGCGTGGCGGATCCGGGCGGCCACGGCGTCGTCGCGCAGCCGGGCCAGCACCGCCTCGGGGCCGCCCTCGTTCGCCCAGCTGGGCAGCAGGGCGACCAGGGTGGTGCAGCCGGGGGTGTACGGATAGCTGTCGAGGGTGATGTCGCGGCCCCGGTCCAGGGCCGCGTCGAGGAGCGCGAGGAGTTCGGGGGCCCGGCCCTCGTTCTCGCCGAAGTTCATGGTGGCGTGCGCGAGGTGCAGCGCGCAGCCGGCCTCCCGGGTCAGCTCGATCATCTCGGCGTACGCGTCGAGCGCGCGGTGGCCGTAACTGCGGTGGTGCGGGCAGTAGTAGCCGCCGTGCCGCGCCACCACCCGGCACAGCTCGGTCAGTTCGGCGCCGCCGGCGTACATGCCGGGGGTGTAGGTGAGCCCGGACGACAGGCCGGCCGCGCCCTGGGCCAGACCCTCGTCGACGAGCTCCCGCATCCGGTCCAGCTCGGCGGCGGTCGCGGGCCGGTCGTCCCAGCCGACGGCGTACGCGCGGACCGTGCCCTGGGGGACGAGGTAGGCGGCGTTCACGGCGATGCCGCGGCCGCCGTGGGCGCGGTCGAGGCGGTCCAGGTACCCGCCGACGGTGCGCCAGTCGAAGTCGACGTCGTCGCCGGAGCCGTTCCAGCCCGCGATGGCCGTGCGGACCCCGGCGAGGGTGCGCTCGTCGGCGGGCGCGTACGACAGGCCGTCCTGGCCCAGGACTTCGAGGGTGACGCCCTGGGCGGCCTTCGCGCTGTGGTCCGGGTCGCGGAGCAGGGCCAGGTCGCTGTGGGCGTGCATGTCGACGAAGCCGGGGGCGAGCGCGAGCCCGTGCGCGTCGAGCGTGCGGCGCCCGCCGCCCGGGATCCGGCCGATCGCGGCGATCCGGCCCCCGTGCACGCCGACGTCCGCCGTGTACGAGGGCCCGCCCGTGCCGTCGACGACGCGGGCACCGCGGATGACGAGGTCCATGCGGCCGCGGCCTAGAAGAAGGTGCGGACGTAGTCGGTGACCGTGCCGTCGGCCTCCACGACCGGGATCAGCGGCCACTTCTCGAAGATCGTGCACGGGTGGGACATGCCGAGCGCCACCCAGTCGCCGACGTCCAGGTCCCCGGCGGAGCCGGTCTCCAGCCAGGTGTGCTGGTCGGACAGCTTCACCACGCGGACCCCGGTCGCGGGCCGCTCGGTCCCGCCCCGCGCGTCGCGGACCAGCTCGGCCTCCGGCAGGCCCAGGTCGTAGGCGATGTCCCGCTTGCCGGCGTTGACGAACGCCTGCGTGGGGGAGGGGCGGGAGACCACCTGCGTCCACAGCCGGAACGCGGGGCGCAGCCCGCCCTCTTCCGGGATCCGGTTGAAGGGCGTCAGGCGGGTGTACCAGCCGTGGTCGTGGGAGACGTACGCGCCGGAGCGCAGCAGCTTCAGGACCGGGCGGGACAGCTCGGGGATCCCGGCGAAGACATCGGCGACGGCGTCGAACCAGGCCGAGCCGCCGGCGCTGACGACGATCTCGTCCAGGTCCGCGGCGAACCGCCCGGCCTGGTCGAACTCGGCGGCCAGCGCGGTCAGGCGGCGCAGGTAGGCGTGGACGTTGTCCTCGTCGGCGCCGGGGACCTCGGCCTCGTACCCGGCGACGCCGACGAGGCGCAGGGTGTCCGTGGCGGCGACGGCGTCGGCGACGGCGCGGCAGTCCTCGTCGGTCCGGGCGCCGGTACGGGCCCCCTCGCCGGCGCCGAGCTCCACGACCACGTCCAGGACGGCCGGCTGCCCCTGGAGGGCGCGGTCCATCAGGCGCACCCCGCGCACGGAGTCGACGTAGCAGACGAAGCGGAAGCCGGGGTCGGCGGCGAGCTCGGCGGCGACCCAGCGCAGGGCGGCGGGATCGACGAGCTCGTTGGCGAGGAAGATCCGCCGGATGCCGAAGGCGCGGTAGACGCGGGCCTGGTGGGGGACGGCGGCGGTGATGCCCCAGGCGCCGTGGTCGAGCTGGCGGCGGAAGAGCTGGGGGGACATGCACGTCTTGCCGTGGGGTGCGAAGGCCAGCGCGTGCCGGGCGGCGTAGGTGCCCAGCGCGGTGAGGTTGTGCTCCAGCGCGTCGGCGTCGAGGGTCAGCACGGGGGTGGTGAACCCGCCGGTGTACAGATCGCGGCGCTGCGCGGCGAGCCCGCCCACGGTGAGGCCGGCGGCCTGGGCGTCCGGGGGGAGGCCCTTGAACCGGTGGTCCACCGGCTCGTCGGCGAGGTCCTTGACGGGGTCGCTGGCGGGGTCGCTGGCGCTGGCCATGCGGGTGCCTCCCGGGTGTGTGTTGCATGAGCTGCAACAGTCGTTGCGTAGATCGCTGCATGCTGTCTAACATCCCGGTTGACGGCGGGTCAACGTCTGCGGTGCCGCCGCCGGGGCTCCGCCCCGGACCCCGCGCCTCAAACGCCGGCGGGGCTGAGAACGGGGAAGGGACCGGATGAGCCAGTCGGTGGAGAGGGCGCTCGGCATCCTGCCGCTGCTCGCGCGGGGGCCCGCCGGGCTCGGGACGGTGGCCGACGCGCTCGGCGTGCACAAGAGCACCGCCCTGCGGCTGCTGCGGACCCTGGACGCCCACGGCCTCGCCTACCGCCAGCCCGACGGCCGCTACCGGCTCGGCGCGAGCCTCTTCGCGCTGGCCGCCGAGGCCATCGAGAACCTCGACGTGCGCGAGATCGCCCACCCCCACCTCGTGGAGCTGAACCGGGCCACCGGGCACACCGTCCACCTCGCCCTGCACCAGGACGACGAGGTCGTCTACATCGACAAGGTCGACAGCCGCTACCCGGTCCGCATGTACTCCCGGATCGGCAAGCCCGTCCCGCTCACGGTCGCCGCCGTCGCCAAGCTGCTGCTGGCCGACCTCCCCGAGGCGGAGCGGCGGGCGCTCGCGGCCCGGATCGAGTACCCCCGCTACACCTCCCGGTCCACTCCCGACGCGCAGGCGTTCCTGCGCGAGCTGGACCTCGTACGGGAACAGGGCTGGGCCACCGACCTCGGCGGCCACGAGGAGTCCATCAACTGCCTGGGCGCGCCCGTGTACGGCCCGGACGGGCGGGTCGTCGCCGCGCTGTCCGTGTCCGCGCCCGGCGTGGTGGTCGCCGCCGAGGCGCTCCTCGAACTGCGGCCCCTGGTCCTGCGCACCGCCGACACCATCAGCCAGGAGTACTCCGGCTCCGGCTCCGATCCGAACAGGGACCCCGCATGAGCGACACGACCGCCAAGACCGCGATCACCCCCGCCACGCACACCACGCCGCCGGCGAAGTTCTCGCACGGCGTGCGCAAGGGGAACATCCTCCAGGTCGCCGGGCAGGTCGGCTTCCTCCCGCACGTCGACGGGCAGCCGCCGACGCCCGCGGGGCCGACGCTGCGCGAGCAGACCCTCCAGACGCTGGAGAACGTCCGCTCGGTCCTGGAGGCCGGCGGCGCCGACTGGGACGACGTGATGATGATCCGTGTCTACCTCACGGACACGGACCACTTCGCCGAGATGAACGGCATCTACAACGCCTACTTCGAGGAGCGGGGCCTGAAGGAGGCCGCCGCCGCCCGCACCACGGTCTACGTGGGCCTGCCGGCCGGGCTGCTCGTCGAGATCGACGCCCTCGCCGTCCTGGGCTGAGCGGACGCGCCCGGGGCAGCGGCCGAGGGGGGTGCCCCGCGCGGCGCGCGGGAGGGGCGCCCCCCTGGCGGTGAGGCGCCCCGGTCACGTGGCGGTCGGGCCGCTGGGCGGTCGGGCCGCTGGGCGGTCGGGCCGCTTGGCGGTCAGGCCGCGGTCAGGCGCAGTACTGCGCCTCCTTGCCGATCGAGCGGTACATGCAGTCCGCGTTCTCCAGCAGTTGCAGGACGGCCTCCTTGTTGCGCGCCGTCTCGCGGTCGATGACCTCGTCGGGCGGGTAGAAGCCGCCGCCGCCCGAGCTCGACGGGTACATCTCGAAGGTGTAGGCGAAGATCTTCTGGCTGCCCCACAGCCAGTCGTCGATCGTGCCGTCCGTGATGTAGAGGTCGCTCGACTGCTCCGGCGTGTAGCCGTTGCTCGACGCCATGCCCGTACCGATCTTCTTGAAGACGGCGAGGTCGTCGGCCGTCAGGCCGGGCGCGGTGTCGTTGTACGTCCAGCCGAAGGGCCAGAGCACCAGCTGGCTGTAGGTGTGGAAGTCGATCGAAGCCTTGATCTGCTGCTTGCCGCCGACGACCCGGCTGCGGACGAAGTCGGAGACGACCTTCACCTCGGGCGCCGACTCGGCGGCCGTGCCCCGGTAGGTCTCGGAGCTCTTGCTGCCGCTGGAGCCGCCGCAGCAGCCCCACTTGTAGTTCCAGTTCCGGTTCTGGTCGGTGCCGACGTAGGAGGAGCCGGAGTTGGGCTGGCGGTTCTTGCGCCAGGAGCGGTAGGAGCCGGTGGCGATGTCGTACTCGCCGCCGTCCGGGTTGAGGTCCGGGATGATCCAGATCTCGCGGCCGTTGACCGCGTTGGTGACCCGCGACTCGCTGCCGTACTTGGAGCCCAGCTCCTTGAGCAGGTAGAGGGCCATTTCCACGGTCAGGTGCTCGCGGGCGTGCTGGTGCGCGGTGAACATCACCTCGGGCTCGGCCTCGTCGGTCGCGACGTTGTCGCTGATCTTGATGGCGACGAGGTCGCGGCCCTGGTAGGACTTCCCGATGACCCGCTTGCTCATGATCGAGGGGTACTGGGCGACGCGCTGGTCGATCTCCGCGCTGGCCTCGGCGTAGTTGTGGTAGCGGGAGTCCGCCGAGGGGAAGTCCATCGTGCCGGACGCGATCCCGGGCAGCGAGCGGTCGGGCGGCCCGGGAAGGGCCGTGAGCTGGTATCCGAGCGTGCGAAGGCTCTTGGCCTGCATGGTGTCGGCGCTGACGACGACCGTGTGGTCGTCCACCTCGTCGATCGACACCCCGGTCCGGAGCAGGGCCGTACGGTCGGCGGCCGTGGAGGGCCCGTGGATCCGGTACTGGACGATCGCCTCGTCCTGGGTGGCGGTCGACGGGGAGGCTGGTGGCGAGGCCGTGGCGCTCATGCCGTACGCGGGCGCGCCGAGCGCGAGCGCCAGCAGGGCGGCCGTGACGGCAGCCCTCCGGCGGGTGTGGAGCCGCATGCGTTCTCCTGGGTGGGGAGTGTGGGGGTAGCCGTGCGGACGCGCACAGCGTGCTCTTGTGGCATGTCCTGGTCAAGAGCCCATCGTGTCCGCCGAACCGATCCGGCCACCCCCACACCTACCGCCTACGGGAGGGCGTGGACCTTCGGACCCACCGCGTTGGACCAGGCACTACCCGCCTTGGCGTCCCAGTTGGTCGACCAGGTCATCGCGCCGCGGAGCCCCGGGTAGGTCTTGGAGGGCTTGAAGGTTCCGCAGTTCGTGCCCCGGGCCAGGCAGTCCAGGGCGTTGTTGACGATGGCCGGGGAGACGTAGCCGCTGCCCGCGCCGCTCGGCGAGGCCGGGACGCCGATGCCCACCTGGGAGGGGGCGAGGCCGCCTTCCAGCTGGATGCAGGCGAGCGCGGTGAGGAAGTCCACCGTGCCCTGGGAGTAGACCTTGCCGTCGCAGCCGTTCATCGCGCCGCTGTTGTAGTACTGCATATTGACGACGGTCAGGATGTCCTTGATGTTGAGCGCCGTCTTGAAGTAGCCGCCCGCCGTCGACTGCATGTCGATGGTCTGCGGCGCCATGGTGATGACCAGCGAGGGACCGGCCTTCTGCGACAGCGAGCGCAGCGCCTGCGTCATGTAGGTCGCGTTGATGCCGTTCTCCAGGTCGATGTCGATCCCGGTGAATCCGTACTCCCGCATCAGCGCCCAGGCCGAGTTCGCGAGGTTGTTCGCGGAGGCCGAGTCGTTGACCGTGATGGTGCCCTTCTCGCCGCCGACGGAGAGGATGACGGACTTGCCCGCCGTCTTCTTCGCGGCGATGTCGGCCTTGAACTGGGCGACGGTGTAGCCGTTCAGCCCGGCCGAGTCGAGGTTGAAGGTGATGGCGCCCGGCGTGGAGGTGGCGTCGGCGAAGGAGACGGCGATGATGTCGTACTGCGCCGAGACGTCGGAGATCTTCTGGACGGTGGCGCCGTTGTTGAAGTTCTGCCAGTAGCCGGTCAGCGCGTGCTTGGGCACCGCCGGGTTCGGGTCGGGGTCGCCACCGCCTCCGGTGGTCGTGCCGGTCACCGCGGCCGACCGGGGGCCCTCGCCCGCCGCGTTGTGGGCGCTCACCTGGAAGGAGTACGAGGTGGAGGCGGCGAGCCCGGTGATCTGGGCGGAGGCCGAGGCGACGGACTGGACGCGGACGCCGTCCTGGTAGACGTGGTAGCCGGCCGCGCCGCTCACGGCGTTCCACGAAAGGGTGAGGCCGCTCGCGCTCTGGCCGGAAACGGCGGTCCCGGCCGGGGAGCCGGGGATGCCCGGGCCGGGGTCGGTCCCGCCGCCGCCGTCCGGGCCGAAGACGCTGAACTCGTCGGCGAAGTAGGCGGGCTGGCCGTACCAGCCGTGGGTGTAGACGGTGACCTGGGTGGTGTTCGGGCCGGTGGAGAAGGTCGTGGAGAGCTTCTGCCAGCCGCCGCCGGAGCCCGGGGTCCAGGTGGACACGTCCTGGGTGCCGGTGCCGGTCGCGCCGAGGTAGACGTAGCTGCCCTGGACCTGGGTGCTCAGCGTGTACGTCGAGTTCGGCTTGACCGCGACGGTCTGGCTGCAGCGGGCGTTGTCGGACCCGGCCGGGGTGGCCTTGAGGGCGCCGGCCCCGGCGTGCACCGGGGAGGAGACGGCGGCGCCGCTCCCGCCGGAACACGACCAGTTGGCGAGGCCGGACTCGAAGCCCCCGTTGCGGGCGACGTTGATGTCCGCGGCTTGCGCGGTGCCCGCGGCGAGGGCGGTCAGACCGCCGGCGGTGAGTGTGGCGGCGCCCAGCAGGGCGAGGGAGCGTATGCGGTTCACGTGGGCTCCGGTGGGGGGAGGAAAGGGGTGGGGAGGGTGCGGGCCCGGTGGGGGAGGGCGACTGAAGGCCCGCGGTGCCAAGTTGGTCCAGACCAATCCTCGTGTCAAGAGTCTTTGCTATCTGGCTTGAAATGGTCGGCATGCCGATCCCTGTTGTCCGGGTTTCCGGCCACCTGTGACCCGTGCCCGCGGTACGGGAATCGGCAAGGCCCTGCCCTGCCAGGGGCGACGCGGATATGGTGCTGGAGCAAGGGGGAAGCGCGTCGATCGTTTGCTGTCGCGCAGGGTTTACGCGTACGCGGCGAGCGGAATGCGCGTGCGGGAGACGGGCGTGGAAGCGCCCGCAGGGGCACCGCCCAGCGGTAGCTGGGGGCGTACGGGGTGAACAGGGGGACTCGCGTGCCGACCGCCATCGCTGTCACCAGCGCGGACCTGGTACTGCCGGCCCCCGACCGGCACACGCCGGGCGCCGCCGTACTCGACCCGCCCGAGCGGCTCGGCCTCGACGCCGCGCTCACCGCCACGGCCGCCCTGCTGGAGCGCCACGGCCACCTGGTCGCCGTCGTGCCCTCCTGGCTGCCCCGCGCCGCCGTCCAGCGGCTGCACACCGTACGGGCCATCCTGGAAACCGACCGGATAGCGCTCCTCGACATCGACCTCCCGCCGCTGGGCACCGCCCTGCTGATCCGTCAGCTGCGCCAGCTCAGCATCTTCGACTTCAGCCCCGGAGTCATAGCCTCCGCGGCCCGGCTGCTGTCCCACTACATCTACGCGGGCGCCCTGCTGGGCTCCGTGGCCAAGCTCGACCGGATCCCCGTCGGCCTCAAGGCCCACGCCCGGTCCTGGTCGCCGAGCGCCCAGTTCGCCGTACTCGCCCACCCCACCCCGCACCTGGCCCGGCTGTCCGGCGCCGGAGCGGGCCGCACCGGCGGGAGCCACGGCGCGGGCCGGGCGAAGGGCTCCGGCGGGGCGGCGGCCGCGCTGCCGGCCGGACCCGAGTTCGCCACGCACCTCACCTTCGCCCGCGGCCAGCTCGCCTCCGACTGGGTCGCCGCCGAACTGGCCCCCGCCTGGCAGGTGCAGGGCGTCATGGAGAACCCGCTCCCGGCCGACTCCGCCGGCTGGTGGGGCACCCCCAAGCTGGTCGAGTTCGCCGCCGGCATCCCGGACCCCGCCGTCCTGTGCCAACTGGTCGCCTCGGTCCGCCGCGAGGAGTGCCGCTGGTGCGGCCTCGAACTCATCGGCGACCGCTGCGGCTTCTGCGCCGCCCCCCTCACGGCACCGCCCCCGCCGGCCCAGCCGGCGAGCACCGCACGCTCCAGACGCTGACCGACCCGACCGCACGAACGAACGAAGAACGGCGAGGTAGTACGGCTCATGAACTCACGCCAGCGCCGCGGCGTCATCCTGCTGCTCCTGTCGGTCCTCTGCGCACTGGGAGCCTTCGCCGGAGTCCTCGTGGTGATCGGCGACGTCAACTCCAAGGTCGGGGCCGAGGTCGTCGCCTACCGGGCCAAGGGAGACATCGCGCCGTACAGTCCGCTCACGGCGGGCCAGTTCGAGGAAGTCACCATCCCCCGGCGCTGGCTGTCCCAGACGGCCGTCACCGACCTCGGGGCGCTCGACAACAAGATCGCGCTCACCACCCTGAAGAAGGGCTCGCTGCTCCAGGCCGACATGTTCGTCGACCGGCCGCAGCTCCAGCCCGGTGAGCAGGAGATAGCCATCATGATCGACGCGGCCACGGGCGTGGCCGGAAAGATCACCTCCGGAGCCAAGGTCAACATCATCGCCACCTTCAAGGGCGCCAAGGACACCGACCCCGCGCGCTCGGTGATCATCGTCGCCAACGCCCGCGTCCTGGGCGTCGGCAAACTCACCGCCCTGGAGAAGAACGCCGACCGCACCGGACCGGCCGAGGCCGTCCCGATCACCTTCGCCCTGAACACCAAGGACACCCAGCGCGTCGCGTACGCCGAGTCCTTCGCGGAGCACGTACGCCTGGCCCTGGTCGCCCCCGGAACCGACTCGGCGCCCAGTCCGGGCGACCGCACGTACACCCTCGACGGGGACAAGTGAGGCCCGGCCCGGGCGAAAGGAGAGCGCAATGACCACCCGAATCCTCCCCGCGGTCGGCGACCCGGACGCGGCCCGCGCCATCGCCACCCTCCTCAGCCAGCTCCCCGCCGCCGAGCCGGCCGCCCCCGTGCCCGACTCCACCTCGCTCCTCGACACGCTGGCCCGGATGGCCACCGAGTCGATCGACGAACTGCCCGAAGTCGTCCTGGTCCACGAGCGGATCGGCCCGGCCCCGGCCCTGGAACTCATCCGGGAAGTCGCCCTGCGCTTCCCGGCGGTGGGCGTCGTCCTGGTCTCCTCCGACGCCGGCCCGGGCCTCTTCTCCGCCGCCATGGACTCCGGCGCGCGCGGCCTCATCGGGCTGCCGCTGTCCTACGAGGAACTCGCCGCCCGCGTCCAGGCCGCCGCCCAGTGGTCCGTGGGCGTACGCCGCCACCTGGGCCGCAGCCCCGAGACCCTCACCGGCCCGGGCGGCCGGGTCGTCACCGTCACCGGCGCCAAGGGCGGGGTCGGCGCCACCTTCACCGCCGTCCAGTTCGCCCTGGCCGCGGCCGCCTCGGGGCGGCGTACGGCGCTGGTCGACCTGGACCTCCAGGCCGGGGACGTGGGCTCGTACCTCGACGTGCAGTTCCGCCGTTCCATCGCCGACCTGGCCGGCATCCAGGACATCTCCCCGCGCGTGCTCCAGGACGCGGTCTACGACGACCGCACCGGCCTGGCCCTGCTGCTGGCCCCCGCGGACGGCGAACGGGGCGAGGAGGTCGACGACCGGGCCGCCCGGCACGTCATCGCCGCCCTGCGCGGCCGCTACGAACTCGTCGTCATCGACTGCGGCACCCAGATGACGGGTGCGAACGCCGCCGCCGTGGAGATGGCGGACATCGCCGTGCTGGTCACCACCCCGGACGTGGTCGCCGTACGGGCGGCGAAGCGGATGGTGCGGATGTGGGAGCGGCTCCAGGTGCGCAAGGCGGAGGACACCGCGATGGTCGTCAACCGCTGGAGCAAGCACACCGAGATCCAGCCCGCCCTGATCGAGAAGATCACCAAGACCCGCGCCACCCGGACCCCGGTCCCGGCCGCCTTCAAGGAACTCCAGGCGGTGGTCGACGCGGGCCGCGTCCAGGACCTCGACAACCGCTCCACGGTCAAGCAGGCCCTGTGGACCCTCGCCGGCGAACTCGGCCTCCTCACCACCCCGGACGACCCGGCCCAGCCCCCCGGCGGCACGCTCGCGGTCCGCGCGGCGGGCCCGGTGGCGCGGCTGCGCCGCGGCCGGGAGGGCTGAACGGTGGCCGCCCGGAGAGGAACGCGCGCCAGGGGCCGCGGCCGCGATCGTGACCGCGGCCAGGTGGCCGTGGAGTTCGTCGGCACGGTCCCGCTGATCCTGCTGCTCGTGGCGGCGGTGTGGGAGTGCGTACTGATCGGGTACGCGTTCTCCCTGGCGGGCAACGCGGCGGACGAGGCGGCGCGGGCGGGGGCGGTGACGGGCGACGCGGCGTGCGCGGCGGCGGCCAGGGAGCACATCTCCGACGCCTGGAACATGCCCGCCCCCCAGTGCGGGAGGTCGGGGAACATCTACAAGGCGACGGTCACCCTGGAGATTCCCGTGCTCTTCCCCGGACTCAGCTTCGACGGCATCACCGGCACCGCCGGAGCGGCCATGGAGAGGGAGGACTGACGTGGACAGGCGACGCGTGCGCTGCGACCGGGGCCAAGTGGCCCTGGAGTACATCGGTTTCGTGCCGATCCTGCTGTTCGTCGCGCTCTGCGGCATCCAGCTCGGCTGGGTCGCCCACGTCCACGAGCAGGCCGGCACGGCCGCCCGTACGGCGGCCCGCGTCGAGGCCCGCAACGGCAGCGGCGGCGCGGCCGCCGGTGCGGCGGCCGTCAAGACGAGCCTCGCCCCGTCCATCGAGGTGACCAAGGGCGCCGACGCCGTCACCGCCAAGGTGACCATAAAGATCAACTCGCTGCTGCCCGGACTCGACGTCCCCGACGCCAAGGCCACCGCCGTCATGCCCAACGACGACCCGACGCTCCCGAAGGGCCCCTGACCATGAGCCTGCGTTCCCGGGTCAACACCCCGGACGACCGCCACGGCCCCCGCGAGGACGGCCGGCTCGTCTCCTCCTACCGCGCCAAGCTGCTGGAGGAGATCGACCTCGCCGAGATGTCGGCGCTCGCGCCGGCCGAGCGCCGGGCGCGGCTGGAGCGCGTACTGGGCCACATCATCAGCCGCGAGGGCCCGGTCCTCTCCACCGTCGAGCGCGCCCAGCTGATCCGGCGCGTCGTCGACGAGGCCCTCGGGCTCGGCGTGCTCGAACCGCTGCTGGAGGACGCCTCCATCTCCGAGATCATGGTCAACGGCCCCGACCAGATCTTCGTCGAGCGGGGCGGCCGCGTCGAACAGCTCCCGCTGCGCTTCGCCTCGCACGAGCAGCTGATGCAGACCATCGAGCGCATCGTCTCCACCGTCAACCGCCGCGTGGACGAGGCCAATCCGATGGTCGACGCCCGCCTGCCCAGCGGCGAGCGCGTCAACGTCATCATCCCGCCGCTCTCCCTGACCGGCGCCACCCTCACCATCCGCCGCTTCCCGCGCGCCTTCACCCTGCACGAGATGATCGGCCTCGGCTCCCTCGACGAGCAGATGCTCCTGCTGCTGTCCGGGCTGGTCCAGGCGAAGATGAACCTGATCGTCTCGGGCGCCACCGGCACCGGCAAGACCACCCTCCTCAACGCCCTCTCCGGGCTGATCCCGGAGGGCGAGCGCGTCATCACCATCGAGGACTCCGCCGAGCTCCAGCTCCAGCAGGCCCACGTCATCCGGCTCGAATCCCGGCCGGCGAACGTCGAGGGCAAGGGCCAGATCACCATCCGCGACCTGGTCCGCAACTCCCTGCGCATGCGCCCCGACCGCATCATCGTCGGCGAGGTCCGCGGCGGCGAGACCCTCGACATGCTCCAGGCCATGTCCACCGGCCACGACGGCTCGCTCGCCACCGTCCACGCGAACAGCGCCGAGGACGCGCTGATGCGCCTGCAGACCCTCGCGTCGATGTCCGAGGTCGAAGTTCCCTTCGAGGCGCTCCAGGACCAGATCAACAGCGCCGTGAACGTCGTCGTCCAGCTCACCCGCTTCGGCGACGGATCGCGCCGCATCACGGAGATCGCCATCCTCGACTCGCACGGCCGCGAACCCTTCCGGATCACCACGGTCTGCCGTTACGTCGCCCAGCCCATGGGGGCCGACGCGCGCGTCCACGGCCGCTTCGAGTACTACCCGCTGCCGCGCCGCATCGCGGACCGCCTCTACATGAACAACCAGCCGATCCCGCAAGCCTTCGGGGTCGCCCTGTCCGACGACCCGCTCACCGCCCGCATCACCCGGACCGCCCTGTGAACCCCACCGTCCTGATCACCCTCGGCGCCACCCTGCTGGCCTGCCTGTTCGTCATCCTCGGCGTGCACGCGTACGCCGCCGGCCGCGCCCAGCGCGCCGCCCTCGTCGAACGCCTCAGCTCGGCGGGCGCGCCGGCGCCGGCGGGCCGGCGCCGCCGCTTCCCCGGAGTCGACCGGCGGCTGCGCAGGACCACGTTCGGCCGGCGCATCGAGGTCAGGCTGGCCACGACGGGCCTGGACATGACGCCGGGCGAGTTCTTCGTCTACATGCTGCTGGGCGTCGGCGGGGTCTGGCTGATCGCGGCCGCCCTGCTGGCCCCGTTCTTCGGCCCGGTGGCCGGCCTGATCGGGCTCTGGTCGGCGAACGCCTTCCTCACCTGGCAGCGCTCCCGCCGCACCGAGCGGTTCATCAACCAGCTCCCGGAACTCGCCCGGATCCTGGCCAACGCCACCCAGGCCGGCCTGGCCCTGCGTACGGCCATCGGGATCGCCGCCGACGAGCTGGAGGCCCCGGCGGGCGAGGAGCTGGGGCGGGTCGCCGACCGCCTGGCCCTCGGCCACTCCATCGAGGAGTCCCTCGGCGAGCTGGCGGAGCGCCTCCCGTCGCGGGAACTGGTCGTGCTCGTCTCCACGCTCGTCCTGTCCGCCCGTGCGGGCGGCACGATCGTCGAGAGCCTGCGCAACCTCACCGTGACGCTGGAGCAGCGCAAGGAGACCCGCCGCGAGATCCGTACGCAGCTCTCCCAGGTGACGGTGACCGCGTACCTCGTGCCGGCCATCGGGCTCGGCTCGCTGCTGCTGGTCGACATGATGATGCCGGGCGCGCTGGACCGGATGACAGGGGCCTTCATCGGGCAGACCGCGGTCCTGGTCGCGCTCGGCCTCTTCACCCTCGGCTTCGTCCTCATCCGCCGCCTGTCCAAGATCGACGTGTGAGGGGGCCGACATGATCAGCGTTCTCCTGGCCCTCCTCGTGGCGGTGTCCGTCTTCGGCATCCTCCAGGGCATCCGCCTCTACCGGGCCGACGTGAAGCTCCCGACCGACCTCGCGCTGGCCCTGGAGGTCGGTGCGACGCGCACCACGGCGGTCGGCTCGCTGGTGGACCGGATGGGCATCCGCTGGGCGCCGCTGGTCCTGCGCCTGATGGGCCCGAACCGGGTCGCGCGCAAGCGCCGCCAGATCGACATGGCCGGCAACCCGGCCGGCCTCACCATCGACCGGTACGCCGCGCGCCGCGCCGTGTACGGCCTGCTGGGCGGGCTCGGCGCCTTCTCGATGCTGATCAACGGGCAGTTGGTGGCGGCCCTGCTGATGGTCGCCTTCGGCCTGTTCTGGATCGAGGCCGGCCTGTGGTCGGCCATCCGCGTCCGCCGTGACCACATCGAGCGCACCCTGCCGGACTTCCTGGACGTGCTCGCGGTCGTGGTCAGCGCCGGCCTCGGCTTCCGGCAGGCGCTGGAGCGCGTGGCGCACAAGTACGAGGGCCCGTGGGCGGACGAGATCCGGATCACCCTCCAGCAGATGGACATGGGCGTCGGCCGCCGCCAGGCCTTCGACGAACTGCGCCGGCGCAACGACTCCGAGCAGGTCGCCCAGTTCGTCACCGCCCTCCAGCAGGGCGAGGAGCTGGGCTCCCCGATCGTGGAGACCCTCATCGCCATCGCCGAGGACATGCGCCGCACGGACGCCCAGAACGCCCGCCGGCGCGCGGCCCGCGCCGTCCCGAAGGCCACGTTCGCCGTCACGATGTTCATGCTCCCCGGCACGCTGATCCTGCTCGTCTGCGGCTTCGTCTACGGGGCGAACGTCGACTTCGGCGCGCTCCTCGGGGGCGGGTGACCATGGCGGCACTGGACATCGCGGCGGGCGCGGCGCCGGGCGTGGCGCCGGTCGGCGTACGGGCGGGGCGGCTCGGGGCGGCGACGTGGTGGGCGCGGGCGGCCCGGGCGCCGCGGGGGGCACGGGCGCCGCGGGGGGCACGGCCCGCCCCCGGGCCGTCGTTCGCGCTCCAGGTCAACGCCCTCCAGGCGCTGTGCCGCCAGGTCTTCGCGTTCCGGCTGGTGATGATCGCGCTGGGCGCGCCCCTGGCGCTGGGCCGGACCGCGCCCGGCGGGCCGACGTACCTGGTGGGCGCGGCCGTACTGGTCACCTCCGTGCTCTCGTACGCCCTCTTCCGCGACTGGGAGCGCTTCGGCCCGCTGCTGCTGCGCCACCGCTGGCTCCTCGTACCGGACATGGCGTTCAGCGGGCTGCTGCTGGTCACGGCGACACCGGAGTCCCCGCTCGGGCTGGTCGCCGTCTGCACCCCGCTGCTCGCCGGCCTGCTCTACGGCCGGCGCGGCTCGGCGCTCTACGCCGCCGTCCAGGCCGTCGCCGTGGCCGCCCTGGCGCAGGGGCCGGTCCTGCCGGCCCTGTGCCTCCTGGCGGGCGCGGCGGGGGTGTGCCTGCGCGACCTCCTGTTCCGCTTCGGCGCGGCCGGCCGGGACCTGACCGAGACCCGCGCCCGGCTGGCGGCCGCCGAGGCGGTCCGGGCCGAACGGGAGCACCTGGCACGGGAGATGCACGACTCGGTGGCCAAGACCCTGTACGGGCTGGCCCTGACCGCCGACGCCCTCGCCCGCACCACCGACCCGGCGGCGGTCCGCCGCCAGGCCGACCTGCTCGCGGACGCGGCCCGCCGTGCGGCGGCGGAGTCCCGGGAGCTCCTGACCGACCTGCGCCGGGACGCGGAGGAGCAGGCCCATACGGAGCCCGGGCCGGGCGCCCCGGTCGTCTCCGCGCTCCGCACGCTGCTGCGGTCCGCGACGGAGGCGGGGACGGGCGAACTGAGGGTCACGGGCATGACCCCGGCCGTCCCGCCCCCGGTGGCCCGGCACCTCGTATCGGTGGCGTCGGAGGCGCTGGAGAACGTCCGCCGCCACGCGGACGCGGCCCGCGTGGTGGTGGAGCTGGCGACCGCCGGCACCGAACTCACCCTCACCGTCACCGACGACGGCCGTGGCCTGCCGGCCGGCGGCGCCGACCTCGCCGACCTGCGCTCCGGGGGCCACTTCGGCCTGCTCGGCATGGCGGAACGCGCGACGGCGATCGGAGCCCGCCTCCGGCTGGGCCCGGGCCCGGACGGCCCCGGCACCCGGGTCCGCCTGACCCTCCCGCTGGCCGCCCTGACCCCGGAGGGGCGCCCGTGACCCCGACCCGCGTCCTGATCGCCGACGACAACCCGGTCGTCCGGGCGGGCCTGGCCGCGCTCCTGGCCACGACGCGGGACCTGGAGGTCGTCGCCGAGGCGGTGGACGGCCGCGAGGCCCTGGTCCTGACCCGGCGTCACAACCCCGACGTGGTCCTGCTGGACGTCCGCATGCCCGGGGTCGACGGCATCTCGGCCCTGCCGCACCTGGTCCGGCTGGCGCCGGTGCTGATGCTGACGTACAGCCAGGAGACCGACATCGTCCGGGAAGCGCTGCTCCTGGGCGCGGGCGGCTACCTGATCCACGGCGAGTTCACGTCGGACGACCTGGTCCGCGCGGTCCGCGACCTCCGCCAGGGCCGCGCCCACTTCACGCCGACGGCGGCGAACGCGTTGGTCGCCGAACTCCGGTCCTCTTCGCAACAGCAACGATCTGTGGCACAGTCTTCTGAGCGGATCCACAACTCCGTTGCATTCGGCCTGAGTTCCCGGGAGGTGGAGATCATGGATCTGATCGCGTCCGGGATGAACAACCAGCGGATCGCGGCCGCGTGCTTCATCAGCGAGAAGACCGTCAAGAACCACATCAACCGCATCTTCGCGAAGCTCCAGAGCACCACCCGCAGCGAGGCGATAGCCCGCTGGCTGGGAACCGCCCGTCCAGGAGTGACCGGCCATGGGTAGACAGAGTGCGCAGTGGGTCCGTAATTGGGCCCCGGGACCCTTGGTAACGACAGGTGACTCGCCGTACCGTCCGCAAACCAACAGCGGTACCGGCCCGGGAGGGAACCCCCATGTCACACAGCACGCTGCTGAAGGCGACCGTCGGTGCGAAGATCCGCCTGACCGCCTGGTCGGACACGACGATCACCCGAATCCGCCAACGCCAAGCGAACCTCGACCGAGGCCAGACGGCATTCGAATACCTGGGCATCATCCTGGTGGTCATCGTGATCATCGGAGCGATGATCGGCACCGGAATCGGACAGCTGATCGTCGACAAGATCAAGACGCAGGTCGGACTGATCAAGGCCGGCTGACGCGAACAGTGCGCGGTGATCGAGGGCAGGCATTCCCCATCTACGTCGTTGCGGTGACCGGCCTGCTCTTCGCTGCCTTCGTCTTCTTCGTTGTGGGGCAGGCATCAGTCACGCGTAGCGATGCCCAAGGGGCGGCAGATGCTGCCGCCCTGGCGGCTGCCAGGGAAGTCAGGGACGGCGCGCTATCTGATCTCGATCTCGTGGCCTTGAAGCCGGCGGACTGGCAGAAACTTTTGAACGGGAAGTTACTCAAAGGCGAGGGCGCGTGCGCAGCGGCTGTCGACTTCGCGGCCAAGAACGATGCCGTGGCCACGTGCGCGCCGTCGATTCCGAGTATCACGGTCACGGTGAAGACGAAAAGGACAGTCGGCAAGTCAGTGGTCCCGGGGACCGACGGAATGCATGGTACGGCCAGTGCCGCCGCACTGATCGAACCCCGTTGTGAGCTAGGAGTCGTGCCGCGTCCCAGCGCCACCCCCGTACCGAGTGCCACCGCCACGCGTCCTCCTGGAGACGGCAGCTCACCCACTCCTGCACCCACACCCGCACCTGATCCGATCACAGTGCAATGCAAGGGCGGCAATGCCATCGAGATTGACCCACTGAAGCCTGGATCGCTGCGCACGCTGTCGCGGAACCTGTTCAGTGTGCGACTGGTCGACTGACAGCGAATGAGAGACAAGGAAGCAGCGCAAATGAGCATTCGGCACACGGTGAAGGTCCGTGGGGGAGCGACCATGGCGGTCGCGGCGGTCTTGGCCCTCACGTTGGCCGGGTGTGGCGGCGCGGACGGCAAGTCGGACTCGAAGGAGCCAGCGAAGACGTCTGCCGCGCAGCCCTCGAGCGGCTCATCACCTTCAGCGCCCGAGGGCGGCAACAGTACGGCTCCGGTTCAGGTGCTCGCTACGGTGAACGGTGAGAGCGGCATCGTCCTGACGATCAATTCGGTCGCTCGTGAAGCGGGTGGCTTCGTGACCGTCAACGGGCAGATCAAGAACACTGGAAACCAACAGTTCGTCAAGACCGGGGCGTGGCGCGGGGGCGAACGTGAACTCTCGGGAAGCGGTGAATCCGTTGCGGGAGCGACCCTGGTCGACAAGGCCGGCAAGAAGCGCTACTACGTGTTGCGTGACACGGACGGGCGCTGCCTGTGCACCACGGGTGTGGCGGGTATCGATGTCGGCGCCACCGTTCCCTTCTTCGCCCAGTTCCCCGCACCGCCTCCCGCCACTACGGATGTCGACTTCACGCTTCCGACGTTCGCCACGGCTGCCGTCAAAATCTCAGGATGACGCCATGACAAAACGCCACCGCACCACAGCCGCCGCAGCCATCGTCGGTCTCGTCGTCGCCGGGGCCCACTTCATCGGCGCCACCGCCGCCCACGCGGACGACGTCCAGCCGTCCGTGCCCCCCGGCACCGAGCCCTCCGCGTCCGCCCCCGTCGCCATCGACTCCAACGCCCCCGGGCTGAAGATCCCGCAGGGCGGGACCCTCGCGCCCGTCAAGGTGCTGGACATCGCCGAGGTCGTCGAAGACCTCGGCGGGGAGCAGCGGCGGCAGGAGACCAACCAGACCGTCATGATGGCGCTCCAGTCCGAGGTGCTGTTCCCCGAGAACAGCGCGGTCTTCAACGCGCAGGCCGCCGCCCGGATCCAGGCCATCGCCAACGAGATCAACCAGCAGAAGGCGACCCGCATCCGCGTTTTCGGCTTCACCGACGACCAGGGCAGCTACGAGCACGGCCAGGTGCTGTCCAAGCAGCGGGCCGACGCCGTGCAGTCGGAGCTGTCCAAGACGGTGACCGCCCCCGGCGTCGTCTACGACGTGCGCGGGTACAGCGAGGACTACCCGGTGGCCGACAACAGCACCGAGGAAGGCCAGAAGAAGAACCGCCGCGTGGAGATCACCTTCCCGCGCAGCGAGAAGTAGCGGTCAGAAACACCGGCCCGCCTCGGCACCCGCCCGCCCCCGCCCCCGGCGCCCGCCCCGGCCGCCCCGCGCCAGCCCGCCCGGGGCCCCGGGCGGCTTCCGCTACGCGTCGTGGTGGGCCTGGGTGATGAGGTCCGTCGCGACCTCCAGGGCCGCCTGCCGGGTCTCCTCCGGGTCGCCCTCCACGTGCTGGAGGAACATCATCCCCGCGTGCAGCGTGAACAGCGCGCTCACGCAGCGGACCTGGTCGGTCAGCGGCCCGTCCTCCGCCCGCAGCAGCTCCACCAGCCGGAACAGCCGCTTCTTCACCGTCTCGCCGATGCTCAGCTCGCGCGTCGTCGCCTGGTTCTCCTGCATGAAGCGGTACAGGGACGCGCCGTCGGCCATGGCCCGGCTGTAGCGCCGCAGCACCTCCCGCTTGGTCTCCAGGGTGCGCGGCTGCTCCTCGGCCCAGGCGATCAGCTCGTCGATCGGACGCGTGACGTCCTCGAACAGGCTGATGATGATGTCTTCCTTGGTCTTGAAGTGGTAGTACAGCGCCGCCTTCGTGACGTCGAGCCGCTCCGCGATCTCGCGGAGCGACGTCTTCTCGTACCCCTGTTCCGCGAAGAGCTCCAGCGCGACGTCCTGGATGCGCTGACGCGTGTTGCCACGTCGCTGCTGCGGACCCCTGCTGGGACTGGTGGTCATCGCTCTCCTCGAAAAAATTACTTACTTGACGCCCGGCTAGTTACGGGTCTACCTTCCCCCAGTGTAGTGAACTAGCCGGGCGGCAAGTAAGTTCCGGCGGTGTGGAAAGTGCCAGGGGAGTGGACATGAGCGAGACAGTCAAGACGGCGGACGCCTCGAAGGAGGTGAAGCCGCGCAGCGTGCGGGTCGTCCTGATGGCGCTCATGATCGCGATGTTGCTGGCGATGCTCGACAACATGATCATCGGCACGGCGATGCCGACGATCGTCGGCGAGCTGGGCGGCCTGGAGCACCTCTCCTGGGTGGTCACGGCCTACACCCTCGCCACCGCCGCCTCCACCCCGATCTGGGGCAAGATCGGCGACCTGTACGGGCGCAAGGGCTCGTTCCTCGCCTCGATCGTCATCTTCCTCATCGGCTCCGTGCTCAGCGGCATGGCCCAGGACATGGGCCAGCTGATCGGCTTCCGCGCGATCCAGGGCCTCGGCGCCGGCGGTCTGATGGTCGGCGTCATGGCGATCATCGGCGACCTGATCCCGCCCCGCGAGCGCGGCAAGTACCAGGGCATGATGGCCGGCGTGATGGCCCTCGCCATGATCGGCGGCCCGCTGGTCGGCGGCACCATCACCGACCACATGGGCTGGCGCTGGTCCTTCTACATCAACCTCCCGCTCGGCGCCATCGCCCTCGCGATGGTCTCGGCCGTGCTGCACCTGCCGAAGAAGACCGGACAGGTCCGCCCGAAGATCGACTATCTCGGCGCGGCGCTCCTGACCATCGCGATCACCTCCACCGTGCTCGTCACGACCTGGGGCGGCACCGAGTACGCCTGGGGCTCCGCCGAGGTCCTCGGCCTGATCGCCGTCGGCGCGGCGTCCACCGCCGCGTTCCTCTACGTCGAGACCAAGGCCGCCGAGCCGGTCATGCCGCTGCACATCTTCCGCAGCCGCAACTTCACCCTCATGTCGGTGATCGGCTTCCTCGTCGGCTTCGCGATGTTCGGCGGCGTGCTCTACCTGCCGCTGTTCCAGCAGTCCGTGCAGGGCGCCTCCGCCACCAACTCCGGCCTGCTGCTCCTGCCGATGCTGCTCTCGATGATGCTCGTCTCGCTGATCGCGGGCCGCGTCACCACCAACAGCGGCAAGTACAAGATCTTCCCGATCATCGGCGGCGCGCTCATGGTCGTCGGGCTCTTCCTGCTCGCGACGATGGACACCGACACCACCCGGCTGATGTCCGGGGTGTACATGGCCGTCCTCGGTGCCGGACTCGGCTTTCTGATGCAGATCACCATGCTCGTCGCGCAGAACAGCGTCGAGATGAAGGACATGGGCGTCGCGTCCTCCTCGGCGACCCTCTTCCGGACCCTCGGCGGGTCCTTCGGCGTGGCTCTGATGGGCTCGCTGTTCACCACCCAGGTCACCGACACCATGCGGGACCGCCTCGGCCCGGAGGCCGCCGCGGCCGCCGGCTCCGCCCAGTTGGACGCCGCGAGCCTGGCCAAGCTGCCAGAGGCCGTACGCGACGCCTACCAGCACGCGGTCGCCGCCGGTACGCACTCGGCGTTCCTGCTCGGCGCGGCCATCGCCGTACTGGGCTTCGCGGCCGCCTGGTTCGTCAAGGAGGTCCCCCTGCGCGGCGCCGGCCCCGCGGCCCCGGACGCCGACCCGGCCGCCGACCCGGACGACGCGCAGCCGGTCCCCGCGCCGCAGCCGACCGCGACCCCGGTCCGCTAGGAGACGGCGGCGGCCCCGGCCGCCGTTGCCCGGCCCGGCCCCGGTGGAGAACCCTACCACCGGGGCCGGGCCGTTCCGGCGTACCCGCGCACCCACCGTTGCGGGGAGGACATCTCACCGTTTCACTCGGTTTCGTCTGGGCAGGAATTCGGGACGATCAAGGACCAACGTCCCATTACCTGGAATTTAAGGGGCAATCGGCTGGAACCCCTCGATGGAGACGTACGTCCTGATCCACAGAACGCTCACAAGGCGGATGGGGAGTGGACGGTTCATGGGCTTCAAGGCGCGCATCACCGAGCAGGGCACCCGGGCGCGAACGGCCGTCGCGGCCACCGCGATCGGCGTGGCGGCGACGGTCTGGGGGGTGTCGGCCCTCGTCGAAGCCGGACACACCTCCGCTCACGACGTCGCGGGGGGCCACGGCCCCGCCCGGCCGGGCGGGGCCGGCCCCGGAGGCACACCGGCCAAGGGGATACCCGAGGGCATAGCCCACGCGTCGGAGAGCGGCGCGAACGCCGTCAACATCACCACCGACGACGGGCCCGACCCCCGCTGGACCCCGAAGGTGCTCGACGTCCTGGCGGAGCACGACGTGAAGGCGACCTTCTGCATGATCGGCCCGCAGGCCAAGGCCCACCCCGACCTGGTCAAGCGGGTCGTCGCGGCCGGCCACCGCCTCTGCGACCACACCATGAACCACGACACCGCGATGGACAAGAAGCCGGTCGCCTACCAGCAACAGCAGATCCTGGACGCGAAGAAGCTCATCGAAGAGGCCGCGGGCGGTGCGAAGGTGGAGTACTACCGGGCCCCCGGCGGCGCGTTCACCCCCGACAGCCGGCGCATCGCCGCCGCGAACGGGATGCGCCCGCTCGGCTGGAACGTCGACACGAAGGACTTCGGCAAGCCCGGCGCGGCCGCCATCGTCGACGCCGTGAAGCGCGAGATCGGCAACGGTCCCACGGTGCTCTTCCACGACGGCGGCGGCAACCGCGCCCAGACCGTCGAGGCACTGGACGGGGTGCTCGCGTGGCTGAAGCAGCAGGGCCGGCCCACCGGCTTCCCGATCCGCACCGCGCCCGAAGCGGCGGAGGCCGCCGAGGCCCCGGACGCCGCCGAGGCCCCGCAGCCCGGCCGGGGCCACGCGTCCTGAAGCCCCGTCACGCCTCCTGACGGCCTTTACACCTCCCGACGCCCCTGTGGCCGCCTGACGCCCCGTCCGGCCGCCTGACGCCCCGTCCAGGCTCCTGACACGCCGTCCGGCGGCGAACGGGTGACGGTCGACGCCCCGGCCCGCCCGCCGGTGTTCCCTGGGTCGCGCGAACCGACCCGCCGACCGTCAGCCGCCCCAGGAGGCCCCCGTGATCGACCCCAGCCAGCTCTCCGACCCCGCCGTCCGCGCCTTCGTCACCGCCGTCAACACGGGCGACCAGGCCGCTTTCCAGGCCGTTCTGACCCCCGACGCCACGATGTCCGACGACGGGTCCGACCGCGATCTCGCCCAGTGGACGGAGAAGGAGGTCTTCTCCTGCAACGGCCACATGTCCGTCCACGCCGAGTCCGACGGGGGCCGCGCCCTGATCGTCGACTACCGCAACGACACGTGGGGCGAGATGCGCACCGCCTGGCGCTTCACGGTCACCGACGACGGCCGGGTCGGCCGCTTCGAGACAGGCCAGGCCTGACCAGGCTCTTGGGCCCGGCGACGGGCCCTCCAGCCCCGCCCCGCCGCACCCCCCTCACCGCGCCGTGCCCCCGCGCCACCGCGCCGTGCCCCCGCGTCGTCGGCGGTCTCGTCGTGGCCGAAGCCCCGTCCACGCCCCCGCCCGACGGCAGGCTCCCGTACGGGTGAAAGCACGCCCGGCGTCGTTCCGGCCCGCCGCGGACGCCCGTTGGGCCCGGTATGAAGCGCACCCGCATCGCCGCTCTCGCCCTCGCCGCAGCCACCGCGGCCCTCGCCCCCGCCCTCGGCCAGGCGGCCACCGCCGCGGAGGGGACGGCGTTCCTCCAGGACCCCGCCGGAGGGGAGAAGTCCATGAAGTCGATGTGGACCAAAGACGAGATGCACAAGGTGGAGGGGCAGTTCCGCTTCCACCCCGGGATCCAGTACAAGACGGTCACCAAGCCCGGCCCCTCGGGTGCGCCGGAATGGGAGCGGAAGGTCGCCGACCCCAAGACCCTCGCGTGGCAGCCCTCGTACGAGTTCGCCTGGTCGGTGTCGGACTCGACCCTGGTCAAGAAGGCGCTGACCACCAAGGAGGGCAAGCACCCGATCGTCGTGCACGCCGTACTGCGCACCGCGAAGCGGGCCGTGGCGGGGGAAGTCCGCGAGGAGCTGACGGGCAGCGCGGCGACGGGCCGCAAGAAGATCGCGGGAAGCGGGCGGATCGCCTGTGACACCGGTGAGTACACGGTGGAGTGGTCGCTCACGCGCTCGGGCTACGGGACGCTGACGGGCAGCCTGCCCTGGGACTCCAGCTGTGCGGAGTACCGCACCGCGTTCTCGGCCGACCACGGCAAGCAGGGCTGACGCGGGCCGCGGACCGCGGGGGCCGGGCGGGGCCGGTACGGCGGGGGCCGGCCGCCCCGCGCACCTTGTGGGTGCTCGGCGGGCGACTGGGCCGACGGCCTCGGATCGAGTGCCGTACTGGCCATCGTGCCGCACGGGGTGGGGGGCGGCACGGGGCGAAGGTCCCTTCTCAAGGGGGCCCTTCAGCGCTTCTTGACGGCCGCGTTCGCCTGGGCGGCGATGTCGTCGAGCACGGCCTTCGGGTCGCCGGCCGGCTCCACGGCCCGCCCGATGTTGCGCTTGATGGTGTCGCTGACCTTCACCCAGGACGGGTCGTTCACCGGGTAGAGCTGGGCGCCGCGCAGCGCGGTGAGGAACAGCTGGTCGTTCGTGTCGAGGCCGCCGCCGGCCGGGGTGCGCGAGGCGGAGACGGTGGACGGCAGCAGGTGGTAGCGGCCCGCGAAGTCCGACAGGTTCTTGTCCTGGTAGACGAAGTCCAGGAACGTGCCGATCTCCGCGCGGTTTCCGTTCTGCTTGAACGCCATCATCCAGTCGGCCACGCCCACCGCCGGCGTGCTCTCACCGGCACCGAGCGTGTTCGAGACCGGCATGTCGACGGTGCCGACGGTGATGCCCTTGCCGCGCGCCTCGTGGGCGAGCGAGGGATAGCCGTTGAGCATGCCGACCTCACCGCGCAGGAACGCGGCGAACGCGTCGGCGCGGTTGAGCTGCGCGGGCGGGGTGGGGCCGACCAGTCCCGGCGTGACCAGGTTGTCCTTGACCCACTGCCAGGTCTCGACGTTCTGGTCGGAGGCCAGGCTGTAGTTGCCGCTGCTGTCGGCGTAGCCGCCGCCGTTGCTCAACTCCCAGATCATCGCCTCCGCGTGCGCCTCCTCGGGACCCAGGGGCAGGGCGAACGGGTACTTCACGCCCTTGTCCTTGAGCGCCTTGGCGGCGGTCTTGAGGTCGGACCAGGTCTTGGGCGCGGTGACGCCGGCCTTGGTGAAGAGCGCCTCGTTGTAGAACAGCAGGCGGCTGCTCGCCACGAAGGGCAGGCCGTAGAGGGTGTTTCCGACGGAACCGGCCTCGGCGAGGGGCTGGAGGAAGTTCGCCTCGGCGGTGACCGAGAGGAGCTCGTCCGCGGAATAGAGCTTGCCCTGCGCCGCGAAGTCCGAGTAACCGCCCATGAGGGCCAGGTCGGGCGCTTTGCCGGCCTTCACCATGCGGGAGACCTCGCGGTCGATGTCCGTCCACGGCAGGAGCTGCACCTCGACCTTGATGCCGGGGTTGGCGGCGGTGAAATCCTCCGTCACCTTGTCCCAGAAGGCCCTGGAACTCGTGGCCGGAGTGTCACCGTACTCGGCGGCCACCAGCCGCAGCGTGCCGCCGTCCCCGCCGCCGTCGTCGGACAGCCCACATCCGGCCAGGGGTATCAGCAGACCGAGCACGACCGTGGTGGCGGCCGCGCCGAAGATTCTTCGTCGCACGGGTGTATTCCCCTGATTTTCTTTTGGATCGCGTTACTACTTATGAGTTACTCCGGGTCGAGGTGTCCCTCCATGGCCCGTTGGCCGGAATTCTCTCCCGAGGGAGGGGTGGTTGATTCCATTGGGGGCGTCTTTGTGGTCAATGCTCCAAGTGGGGCTTTTCCGGCTGGTGTTTTCCGATATGTGATCAACAATTCGGACGCGCGTAGACATGCCGAAAAGCCCGATTCCGGTCACGGAACGGGCTGTCGGGCGGGGGAGCGTCGCTCAGTCGCTCAGTCGCTCAGTCGCTCAGTCGGCGAACTCGCCCGCGTACGGGTCGGGCTCGCCCGTCTCCGGGTTGCGGCCCTCCTGCCACCGGCGCTGCGCCTTGCGCCAGTGCACGAAGCTGAGGTGGCCGCCGTCCCAGAAGGTGATGCTGACGGGACTCACGTCGAACTCGTCCGAGCAGAGCCGGTAGAGGAATTCGGCCATGCCGTACGGATACACCGCGAAGGAGTCCGCCGTGTGCCGCCCGCACACCAGGACCGGCCACCGGTTCGGGTCGGGGTCGGAGGTGAGCCAGCACAGGATGTCGGATCCGCCCGTGACGCCCCAGGCGACGATCGCCTCCGGGTCCACGTCGAAGGCGGACCGGCCGCCCTCGGCCTCCCAGACCTGCCGGGCGTTGCCGGTCTCCTCGGCCATCTGGGCCGGATCCCACTGGAGTCCGGGCTTGGGCAGCGGCAGCAGGATGCTGGCCTCGCCGTTGATGGAGCCCGCGCCGTAGCGGCCCATGAAGGCGATGAAGTCCGCCGGGAACCGGGTGCCCCACACCGCCTCGGCCGCCGGCCAGTCGATGTCCTCGTCGGCGCCGTGCGTCGCCGGCATGATCTGCTCCAGCGCCTTGATCCGCGCGTTCTCCGTCATGCCGCTCCCCTGCCACCCCAGCTCAACCGCCCCAACCTACCGCCGCGGGACCGCACCGCCTAGCCGGGCGTGAGACGCCCGGGTACGTCCACGTTCACGGTGGTACCGGCCGTCAGCCCCCAGCCGGCCATCGCACCCGCCGCCGCTTCCAGGACGTGCCGGGAGCGGAGCCGGGGCAGCCCGAGGCGGCCGGGGGGCATCGTGACGACGGCGAGTACGCGCAGCTTCCGGTCGAGGTGGGCCACGTCGATCGGGAACCGCATCCGGAACGTGTGCACGCTCGCCGCCGGGGTCAGCAGCAGGGCCCCCTCGACGCCGTCCCGCCCGAGCAGGCCGCGGGTGCGGGCCCGGTAGGAGGCGGCGATCTCCAGGGGAACCGCCACGTCTCCGACCCGGAGGGTGGCCGGGCCGTCGTACCAAGTCGCCATGGCGGCACCTTAGGCGGTCGCGGTCCCGTTCGGGGGTGCGGGTCCCGTCCGGGGGGCGCCTCAAACGCCGGCGG